>NZ_WMBF01000143.1:0-14045 GCF_019400875.1 Streptomyces anatolicus
CGCCAGAGCCCACGGCTCGGGAATCGAGGAGGCCCCGCACGTCGCCCCGGCGAGCGCCCCCGCGACCGCCGCCGTCGTATCGGCATCCCGCCCCATGTTCACCGCCGAAAGCACCGCGCAGCGAAAGTCACCGCGCGCCGCCGCGTACGCCCCGAAGGCGAGCCCCACCGCCTCCGGCGCGAGATCGGTCCAGGGGTAGCCCCCGATCACCACCGCGGAGCGGACCGCACGCTCCCCGCGATGGGCGACGGTGACCGCCCGCCGCAGCGAACGCGACGTCCAGGAGTCGTCCGGGATGACGGAGAGGGCCGCCGTCACGACGGCGTCCACCCGCGCTCCCGCCATCGCCGCCGCCACCCCCGCCGCGACCGCCTGCCCGCCGTAGATGCCCTCCCCGTCATGGCTGACCGAGCCGTCGACGGCGATCAGCCTGGCCGCCTCGGCGGGCCGCCCCGCGGCGAAGACGCCGAAGGGAGCGGCCCGCATCGCGAGGCCGTCGCTCCAGGCGTGCCGGTGCTGGGCCGAGATGGGCGCGGCAAGCCCCCGCCGCAGGTTCTCCAGCGTGCCCCGCTCGCTGAAGCCCGCGCCGCGGAATGGCCCCTCGTCCAGATCGGCGATCCACTGGTGCCAGGCGGCCTCGACGTGCGCGACGGTCAGCGCGGAGCCGTGCCGGGCGAGCAGCAGCCCCGAGAAGATCGCGTACTCGGTGTCGTCCGTGCCGGCCGGGTTCTCGGTGACGTATCCGGTGATGCGGCCCCAACGGGCCCGGATCTCGGACGGTTTCATGTTCTCCGCGGGTGCGCCGAGCGCGTCGCCGACCGCGAGGCCGAGCAGCGCGCCGCGCGCCCGTTCGCGGAGGTCGGCGGCGTCGCCGGGCGCCGGGACCGAGGGAACGCATGCGGTGGACGCCATGGCGTGCCTCCCTGTTGCGCGGACCGCTGGATGCGGTGCTTGATGCATCCCTGCCACGCCGGGTGCTCACCCGAGCGTCCATCGGCCCGGATCACTCCTTCGCGCCCGGGATCGCCGCTTCCCAGAGCCCTCGGAGCAGCCCCCGCCGAGCCACGTTTGCGCAGGTAAGTACGGCCTTCCTTGCTGGCGGGAGATCTTCTCCGGGCGCACCTTGGACGTTGTCCAGAGATCGAAGGAGTCCACATCATGGCGATCATCGAGACCGAAGCGACACTGCACGAGGCGCACCGCGACAACCACACCCACCGTGATGTCAACGGCGGCTGGCTGCGTCCCGCCGTCTTCGGCGCCATGGACGGACTCGTCTCCAACCTGGCGCTGATGACGGGTGTCGCGGGTGGCTCGGTCTCGCAGCAGACCATCGTCATCACCGGCCTCGCGGGGCTCGCCGCGGGCGCCTTCTCCATGGCGGCCGGTGAGTACACCTCCGTGGCCTCGCAGCGCGAGCTGGTCCAGGCCGAACTGGACATCGAGCGCTGGGAGTTGCGCAAGCACCCCAAGGACGAGGAGCGGGAGCTGGCCGCGCTGTACGAGTCGCGGGGCGTCGAGCCGGGGCTCGCCCGCGAGGTCGCCCGGCAGCTCTCCAAGGACCCCGAGCAGGCCCTGGAGATCCACGCCCGCGAGGAGCTGGGCGTCGACCCGGGCGACCTGCCGTCGCCGACCGTCGCGGCCGTGTCGTCGTTCGGCTCGTTCGCGGTGGGCGCCCTGCTCCCCGTACTGCCGTATCTGCTCGGCGCCACCGTGCTGTGGCCCGCCCTGCTGCTGGCGCTCATCGGGCTCTTCGCCTGCGGCGCCGTGGTCGCCAAAGTGACCGCGCGCTCGTGGTGGTTCAGCGGTCTGCGACAGCTCGCGCTCGGCGGGGCGGCGGCCGGTGTGACGTACGCCCTGGGCAGCCTGTTCGGTACGGCCGTAGGATGAGGCGGTGCAGGGCTATGCGGGACCTTGCATAAGTAGCCGTTACTCGGCGGTTTCGAATACGTGATCACCGGGCATGAGCCGTAAGCGCTGCGGGCAATGAGGCCTGTGGAGCACAGGGCCTTCGGTCATGGATCTGTCCGCAAAGGTCCCCTTCGAACCGCTCCCACCTTCTTGAGCGGTGTCCACATGTTGGAATGAACTATCCGCTTTTCGAGAAGCGTTCCATCATGTAACCTGCACGAAATTTCGCCAGGGCCAACGTCGTCCCTCGCCTCTTGCATATGCCACGACGACGACGGGAGTGCCGATGCGTACCCACGCCTGGTCGCCCATGGACGGTCGCCCCGCCCCCCAGGGGATGTACGACCCCCGTAACGAACACGACGCCTGCGGTGTCGGGTTCGTGGCCACCCTGACCGGTGTTGCCAGCCATGACCTGGTCGAACAGGCGCTGACGGTACTGCGCAACCTCGAACACCGCGGCGCCACCGGCTCCGAGCCCGACTCGGGGGACGGCGCCGGCATCCTGCTCCAGGTGCCCGACGCGTTCCTGCGCGAGGTCGCCGGATTCGAGCTCCCCGCGGCCGGCGCCTACGCCGTCGGCATCGCCTTCCTGCCCGTCGACACCGCGGGCACCACCGACGCCGCCGTCTCACAGATCGAGACGATCGCCTCCGAGGAGGGGCTGACCGTCCTCGGCTGGCGCGATGTGCCCGTCGCCCCCGAACTCCTCGGCGCCACCGCCCGCGCAACCATGCCGGTCTTCCGCCAGGTCTTCGTCGCCGACGGCGAGAGCACCGGCCTCGAGCTGGACCGCAAGGCGTTCCTGCTGCGCAAGCGCGCCGAGCGCGAGGCAGGGACGTACTTCCCCTCGCTCTCCGCCCGCACCATCGTCTACAAGGGCATGCTCACCACCGGCCAGCTGGAGCCGTTCTTCCCCGACCTGTCCGACCGCCGCTTCGCCACGGCGATCGCGCTCGTCCACTCCCGCTTCTCGACGAACACGTTCCCGAGCTGGCCGCTCGCACACCCCTACCGCTTCGTCGCGCACAACGGCGAGATCAACACCGTCAAGGGCAACCGCAACTGGATGCGCGCCCGTGAGTCGCAGCTCGCCTCGGACCTCTTCGGCGCCGAGAAGCTGGACCGGATCTTCCCGATCTGCACGCCGGACGCCTCCGACTCCGCGTCCTTCGACGAGGTCCTCGAACTCCTGCACCTCGGCGGCCGCTCGCTGCCGCACTCCGTGCTGATGATGATCCCGGAGGCCTGGGAGAACCACGCCTCCATGGACCCGGCCCGGCGCGCCTTCTACCAGTACCACTCCACGCAGATGGAGCCCTGGGACGGCCCGGCCTGCGTCACCTTCACCGACGGCACCCAGGTCGGCGCGGTCCTCGACCGCAACGGCCTGCGCCCCGGCCGCTACTGGGTCACCGACGACGGCCTCGTCGTCCTCGGCTCCGAGGTCGGCGTCCTGGACATCGACCCCGCGAAGGTCGTCCGCAAGGGCCGCCTCCAGCCCGGCCGGATGTTCCTCGTCGACACCGTCGAGCACCGCATCGTCGAGGACGACGAGATCAAGGCCGCCCTCGCCGCCGAGAAGCCGTACCAGGAGTGGCTGGAGACCGGCGAGATCGAGCTGTCCGACCTGCCCGAGCGCGAGCACATCGTGCACACGCACGCCTCCGTCACGCGCCGCCAGCAGACCTTCGGCTACACCGAGGAAGAGCTGCGGATCATCCTCGCGCCGATGGCCAAGACCGGCGGCGAGCCGCTCGGTTCCATGGGTACGGACACCCCGATCGCGGCGCTCTCCGAGCGCCCGCGCCTCATCTTCGACTACTTCACGCAGCTGTTCGCGCAGGTCACCAACCCGCCGCTGGACGCCATCCGCGAAGAGCTGGTCACCTCCCTGCACTCCTCCCTCGGTCCGCAGGGCAACCTCCTCGAGCCGACCGCCGCCTCCTGTCGCAGCGTCACCCTGCCCTTCCCGGTGATCGACAACGACGAGCTGGCCAAGCTCATCCACATCAACGCCGACGGCGACATGCCCGGCATGAAGGCCGTGACGCTCTCCGGCCTCTACCGCGTCGGCGGTGGCGGCGACGCGCTCGCCGCCCGCATCGACGAGATCTGCGCCGAGGCCGACGCCGCCATCGAGGCCGGCGCCCGCCTGATCGTGCTCTCCGACCGGCACTCCGACGCCGAGCACGCGCCGATCCCCTCGCTGCTGCTCACCTCGGCCGTCCACCACCACCTCATCCGCACCAAGCAGCGCACCCAGGTGGGCCTGCTCGTCGAGGCGGGCGACGTCCGCGAGGTCCACCACGTGGCCCTCCTCATCGGCTACGGCGCCGCGGCCGTCAACCCGTACCTGGCGATGGAGTCCGTCGAGGACCTTGTCCGCGCAGGGACGTTCCTGCCGGGCATCGAGCCCGAGCAGGCCATCCGGAACCTGATCTACGCCCTCGGCAAGGGCGTCCTGAAGGTCATGTCCAAGATGGGCATCTCCACCGTCGCCTCCTACCGCGGCGCCCAGGTCTTCGAGGCCATCGGTCTCGACCAGGCCTTCGTGGAGCGGTACTTCAGCGGTACGACGACGAAGATCGGCGGCGCCGGTCTCGACGTCATCGCCCAGGAGGTCGCCGCCCGGCACGCCAAGGCCTACCCGGCCTCCGGCATCCCCTCGGCACACCGCGCCCTGGACATAGGGGGCGAGTACCAGTGGCGCCGCGAGGGCGAGCCGCACCTGTTCGACCCCGAGACGGTCTTCCGCCTCCAGCACTCCACGCGCAGCCGCCGCTACGACATCTTCAAGCAGTACACGGGCCGCGTGAACGAGCAGTCCGAGCGCCTGATGACGCTGCGCGGCCTCTTCGGCTTCAAGTCGGGCCGGCAGCCGATCTCCATCGACGAGGTCGAGCCCGCCTCCGAGATCGTCAAGCGGTTCTCCACCGGCGCCATGTCGTACGGCTCCATCTCCAAGGAGGCGCACGAGACCCTTGCCATCGCCATGAACCAGCTGGGCGGCAAGTCCAACACCGGTGAGGGCGGCGAGGACCCCGACCGTCTCTACGACCCGGCGCGCCGCTCCTCCATCAAGCAGGTCGCCTCCGGCCGCTTCGGTGTGACCAGCGAATACCTCGTCAACGCCGACGACATCCAGATCAAGATGGCCCAGGGCGCCAAGCCCGGCGAGGGCGGCCAGCTGCCCGGCCACAAGGTCTACCCGTGGGTCGCCAAGACGCGGCACTCGACGCCCGGCGTCGGCCTCATCTCGCCGCCGCCGCACCACGACATCTACTCCATCGAAGACCTCGCCCAGCTCATCCACGACCTGAAGAACGCCAACCCGCAGGCCCGCATCCACGTGAAGCTGGTCTCCGAGGTCGGCGTCGGCACGGTCGCCGCGGGCGTCTCCAAGGCCCACGCGGACGTCGTCCTCATCTCCGGCCACGACGGCGGCACGGGCGCCTCGCCGCTGACCTCGCTCAAGCACGCGGGCGGCCCCTGGGAGCTGGGCCTCGCCGAGACCCAGCAGACGCTGCTCCTCAACGGCCTGCGGGACCGCATCGTCGTACAGACCGACGGCCAGCTGAAGACCGGCCGCGACGTGATCATCGCCGCGCTGCTCGGCGCCGAGGAGTTCGGTTTCGCGACCGCGCCGCTCGTTGTCTCCGGCTGCGTCATGATGCGCGTCTGCCACCTGGACACCTGCCCGGTCGGCATCGCCACGCAGAACCCCGCGCTGCGCGAGCGCTTCTCCGGCAAGGCCGAGTACATCGTGAACTTCTTCGAGTTCATCGCCGAGGAGGTCCGCGAGATCCTCGCCGAGCTGGGCTTCCGCTCCATCGAGGAGGCCGTCGGCCACGCCGAACTCCTCGACACCGAGAAGGCCGTCAAGCACTGGAAGGCGCAGGGCCTGGACCTGGAGCCGCTCTTCCACGTGCCGTCGCTGCCCGCGGGCGCCGTCCGGCACCAGATCACGGTCCAGGACCACGGCCTGGAGAAGGCGCTCGACAACGAGCTGATCAAGCTCTCCGCCGACGCGCTCGCCGCCTCCAGCGCCACCGACGCGCAGCCCGTGCGCGCCCAGGTCGCCATCCGCAACATCAACCGCACGGTCGGCACCATGCTCGGCCACGAGGTGACGAAGAAGTTCGGCGGCGCCGGTCTGCCCGACGACACCATCGACATCACCTTCACCGGCTCGGCGGGCCAGTCGTTCGGCGCGTTCGTGCCGCGCGGTGTCACCCTGCGCCTCGAAGGCGACGCCAACGACTACGTCGGCAAGGGCCTCTCCGGCGGCCGCGTCATCGTCCGCCCGGACCGCGGCGCCGACCACCTCGCCGAGTACTCGACCATCGCCGGCAACACCATCGCGTACGGCGCGACCGGCGGCGAGCTGTTCCTGCGGGGCCGCACCGGTGAGCGCTTCTGCGTCCGCAACTCCGGGGCGACCGTGGTCTCCGAGGGCGTGGGCGACCACGGCTGCGAGTACATGACCGGTGGCCACGCGGTGGTCCTCGGCGAGACGGGACGCAACTTCGCGGCCGGCATGTCCGGCGGCATCGCGTACGTCATCGACCTGGACCGCGACAACGTCAACGCCGGGAACCTCGCGGCCGTCGAACCGCTCGACGACACCGACAAGCAGTGGCTGCACGACGTGGTGCGCCGCCACCAGGAGGAGACGGGCTCGACCGTCGCCGAGAAGCTGCTCGCCGAGTGGGACACCTCCGTGGAGCGCTTCAGCAGGATCATCCCCAGCACGTACAAGGCAGTGCTCGCCGCCAAGGACGCCGCCGAGCGAGCCGGTCTCTCCGAGGCCGAGATCACCGAGAAGATGATGGAGGCGGCGACCAATGGCTGATCCCAAGGGCTTTTTGAACCACGGCCGCGAGGTCGCCAGGACCCGCCCGGTGGGCGAGCGGGTGCGGGACTGGAACGAGGTCTACGTCCCCGGCTCCCTGCTGCCGATCATCTCCAAGCAGGCCTCGCGCTGCATGGACTGCGGCATCCCCTTCTGCCACAACGGCTGCCCGCTCGGCAACCTCATCCCCGAGTGGAACGACTTCGCCTACCGCGAGGACTGGTCGGCCGCGCAGGAGCGCCTGCACGCCACGAACAACTTCCCGGAGTTCACGGGCCGCCTCTGCCCGGCCCCGTGCGAGTCGGCGTGTGTGCTCGGCATCAACCAGCCCGCCGTCACCATCAAGAACGTCGAGGTCTCCATCATCGACCAGGCGTGGGACCGCGGCGACGTCGCGCCCCAGGCCCCGGAGCGCCTCTCCGGCAAGACGGTCGCGGTCATCGGCTCCGGTCCCGCGGGCCTCGCCGCCGCCCAGCAGCTGACCCGCGCCGGCCACACGGTCGCCGTCTACGAGCGCGCCGACCGCATCGGCGGCCTGCTGCGCTACGGCATCCCCGAGTTCAAGATGGAGAAGCGGCACATCAACCGCCGTATCGAGCAGATGCGCGCGGAGGGCACCAAGTTCCGCACCGGCGTGGAGATCGGCCGGGACATCGACGCGATGAAGCTGCGCAAGCGGTACGACGCCGTGGTCATCGCCGCCGGTGCCACCATCTCCCGCGACCTGCCCGTCCCGGGCCGCGACCTGAACGGCATCCACTTCGCGATGGAGTACCTGCCGCTCGCCAACAAGGTGCAGGAGGGCGACTTCGTGGCGCCCCCCATCACCGCCGAGGGCAAGCACGTCGTCGTCATCGGCGGCGGCGACACGGGCGCGGACTGCGTGGGCACCGCCCACCGCCAGGGCGCGGCTTCCGTGACGCAGCTGGAGATCATGCCGAAGCCGGGCGAGGACCGCGCGCCGCACCAGCCGTGGCCGACCTTCCCGATGCTCTACAAGGTCACCTCCGCGCACGAGGAGGGCGGCGAGCGCGTCTACTCCGTCTCGACCACGCACTTCGAGGGCGACGAGGACGGCAACGTCCAGTTCCTGCACCTCGTCGAGGTCGAGTTCATCGACGGCAAGCTGACCCAGAAGCCGGGCACGGAGCGGAAGATCCCCGCCCAGCTCGTCACCCTCGCGATGGGCTTCACCGGCACCGACCGCGAGAACGGCCTGGTGGAGCAGTTCGCCCTGGAGCTCGACGAGCGCGGCAACGTGGCGCGCGACGCCGACTTCCAGACGAACGTGCCCGGTGTCTTCGTCGCCGGTGACGCCGGCCGCGGCCAGTCGCTCATCGTCTGGGCGATCGCCGAGGGCCGTTCGGCGGCGCGCGGTGTCGACCGCTTCCTCACCGGTGCGAGTGATCTTCCGGCCCCGATCCGCCCGACGGACCGCGCCTTGATGGCGTAACACCGTCCCCCTTACGTCCCGTACAACGGCGTACGGAACTGACGCGGCGCCCGCCTTGTCCCCGACCGGACCAGGGCGGGCGCCGTCGTGTGACGTCTGGGTTGCATGGTGCGCAACGGCACGTGCGTATGTTGCGTCACTCGCAACCGTCATTACGGTTCGGCCGCTTATCCCAATGGGTCTAGACCGCCTCTGTCCTGTGTGACCACAATCGCTCCCACCAATCGGAACCTGGAGGGGGCCGGCATGAAGCGACGTGTCATCGCGGCTGTTGCTGTCGCCATGAGTCTCGGACTGACCGCCACGGCATGCGGCGGCGATGACGGTGACGACGGCGGCAAGGCCACCGACGGCAAGGGCAAGACCCTCACCGTATGGATCATGGAGGGCACCAACCCCGACGCGCGGCCCTTCTTCAAGGAGGCCGGGGACGCCTTCGAGAAGAAGACCGGCGCCAAGATCAAGGTCGAGTACCAGCAGTGGGCCACCGCCCAGAAGAAGTTCACCACCGCCATCGAGGGCGGCCCCGACCAGGTCCCCGACGTGGCGGAGGTCGGCACGACCTGGGTGCCGCAGTTCGCCGAGACCGACGCGCTCGTCGACGTCACCGACGAGGTGAAGAAGTCCGGGCTCGGCGACGACCTGGTCGAGGGCCTGAAGGACGCGGGCACGCTCGACGGCAAGCAGTACGGCATGCCCTGGTACGCGGGCGTCCGCTCGCTCGTCTACCGCAAGGACCTCTTCGCCAAGCACGACATCAAGCCCCCGACCACGTGGCAGGAGCTGCGGACGGCCGCGAAGACGCTCAAGGAGAAGGAGCCGAACCTGGTCGCCTTCCCGGTGGCGGGCGGCGCGGAGATGTTCGCGGCCCCCTTCGTGTGGGGCGCGGGCGGCGAACTGGCCACCGAGTCCGGCGGGAAGTGGAAGTCCGGCATCAACTCGCCCGAGGCCGTCAAGGGCATCGAGTTCTACACGGACCTCGCCACCAAGGACAAGGTCTCCCCGGCCAAGGTCAGCACCTGGACGGAGAAGGAGGTCGGCGAGGCCTGGAACAAGAGCCAGATCGGGATGGCCGTCGGCGGCAACTGGACCCCGAAGGCGATCGTCGACAAGAACCCCTCCCTCAAGGGCAAGCTCGGCGCCGTGCCGCTCCCGGGCGAGAAGGGCGGCATGAGCAAGTCCTTCCTCGGCGGCTCCTACCTGTCCACGTTCAACACGGACAAGAAGGACCTCGCCTGGGAGTTCGTGAAGATGCTGACCACCGGTGAGTTCGCCGCCAAGTGGGCCGAGCAGACCAACTACTTCCCCGGCCAGAACTCCGAGCTGAAGAAGATCGCCGCGAAGAAGGACCCGCTGGTCGAGCCGTTCGCCACGCAGATGCTGGAGGCGGGCGCCACGGTCCCCAAGACCAAGGCGTACGGCGAGATCCAGGCCTCCAAGGTCATCCCGCGCATGGTCCAGTCGATCCTCACCGGCAAGTCGTCCGTCCAGGAAGCGGCCGACAAGGCCGCCGAGGAGATGGACGCGATCTTCGCCAAGGACAAGTGACGAAGGCGGCTCCGGCACCGTGAAAGGCACGGCCGTGAAAGACACGACTGGTAAGGACGCGCGACTGTGAAGGACGCGACTGTCGTGAAGGACACGCTCGTCGGCGAGGGCGGCGGACCAAAGGCCCCGGTCCGCCGCGACCGCCCGCGGCCCGCCGGCGGCGCCGAGGCCGCCCGCCGCCGCAAGCAACTGACCACCCTCACCCGCCCCTGGCTCCTCCTCACCCCCTCCCTCCTCGTCCTCGCGGGCCTCCTGCTCTGGCCGCTGATCCAGGTCGGCAAGCTCTCCCTCCAGGACTACGAGGTCAAATTCGGCGGCGGCGTAGGGACGTTCACCGGCTTCGACCACTACAGCGACCTGCTCACCAGCGACCTGCTGTGGAAGACCGTCCTGCCCAACACCGTCTTCTTCGCCGTCGCCTGCGTCGGCCTGACCGTCGCCCTCGGCACGCTCGTGGCGCTGCTCCTCAACCGCCTCGGCCCGACCTGGCGGCTGATCTGCTCCATCGCGATCCTCGCCGCCTGGGCCATGCCGGCGGTGACGGGAACGTACGTATGGATCTGGCTCTTCCAGCCGCAGGACGGCATGGCGAGCCAGATCGCGGGCTCCCTCGGCCTGATCGACCCGGAGACCACCAACTGGTTCACCGAGCGCGGCCCGTTCTACGCCATCGCCACCCTCAACGTCATCCACCACGGCTTCCCGTTCGTCGCCATCACCGTCCTCGCGGGACTGATGACGATCCCCAAGGAGCTGTACGAGGCCGGAGAGCTGGACGGCGCCAACGCCTGGCAGCGGTTCTGGAACATCACCGTGCCGACGATCAAGCCCGTCTTCCTCGTGGTGACCATCCTCTCCACCATCTGGGACTTCAAGGTCTTCACCCAGATCTATCTGATGCCGGGCGGCGACGGCTCCAACCCCGAGGTCTACAACCTCGGCGTCTACTCCTACATCGAGGCGTTCGCCAAGAACGACTACGGCGCGGGCGCCGCGGCCGCGGTGCTGCTCACCGTGCTGCTCCTGCTCATCACCGTCGTCTACATCCGTACGCTCTTCCGGCAAGGGGAGGAGGAACTGTGACCGCCCGCAAGCGCACGCACACCCGCACCCAGACCCGCACCACGCTCGCGAGCCGCATCGGCCTGCCGGCCGCCGTCGTGGCGCTCCTCGTCTTCACCCTCTTCCCCGTCTACTGGATGATCTCCACCGCGCTCGACCCGAAGGCGCTCACCCGCGGCTCGGACGTGCTGCCCAGCGGCCTCAGCCTCGAACACTTCACATTCGTCTTCGAAAAGGGCAACTTCGGTACGTATCTGCTGAACTCGGCGCTCGTCGGCCTCGCCACGATCGTCGCGGCCGGCGTCCTCTCGCTCTTCGCGGCCATCGCGGTGGCCCGCTTCAAGTTCCGCTTCCGCACCTCCGTACTGATCATGATCCTGATCGTGCAGATGGTGCCGCTGGAGGCGCTGGTCATCCCGCTCTTCATCCAGATGCGGGACTACGACATGCTCAACTCCCTGCTCGGGCTGAGCGTCGTCTACATCGCGCTCTCGCTCCCCTTCGCGATCTGGACGCTGCGCGGCTTCGTCGCCACCGTGCCGAAGGAGGTCGAGGAGGCCGCGTACATCGACGGGGCGTCCTGGCCGCGCATGTTCTGGTCGGTGCTGCTGCCGCTGGTCGCGCCGGGGCTCGTCGCGACCTCCATCTTCGCCTTCATCACGGCGTGGAACGAGTTCGTCTTCGCGTACACCTTCATGAAGGGCAGCGACAAGTACACGGCCGCCGTCGGGATCTACCAGTTCTTCGGGGAGAACTCGACCTCCTGGGGTCCGGTCATGGCCAGCTCCACGCTGGTCACGGTGCCGGTGATGATCTTCTTCGTGATCGTGCACCGGAAGCTGGGCTCGGGCCTCGCGGCGGGCGCGGTCAAGGGCTGACGGCGGCCTCGCGACCGCTTCTATTGACTAAAAGTCAAAACGGCGCCACTCTCGACCTCCCGAACCCACCCCGGGAGGTCGAGTGAGCACCGAGACGCGGGCAGCACGGGAGCGGCTGAGCGCCGGGCTGCGCGACGAACCACCCTCATCCTTCGACCAGTTGACGCCCGACCAGCTCACGACGCTGGCCGACGCCCTGGAGCGGCAGCGCGCGAGCCGGGCCGCCGGACTGACCGAAGCCGCCGAGGAGGCACTGAAACTCGTGCCCGCACTCGCCCGCGGCCCCGTACGCCGGATCCTCTTCCGATAGCCGAGGCGAGCGAGGAGTCAGCATGGACAAGCTGCGCGCCAGGGCCGAGACCCTCAAGACCGCCCGCCTCCTGGACATCGAGCCCGACACGCTCGCCTTCCTTCAGGCACTGCCCGTCGAGGACGTACGCCGCTTCCGCGCCCTGTGCGTCGCGGCCCTCCACGACCGGGCACCCGACATGCTCGACCGGATCGCGTCCGCGACCAAGCTCGTCCCCGCCGGGGTCGCCGCCGCCATCTCGCAGAAGGCGCTCGGCCCGCGCCTCGCCGCCGCCGTCGCCGGACGGCTCGAACCGGCCCGCGCCGCCGACATCATCGAGAAGCTGCCCGTCTCCTTCATCGCCGAGTCCTGCGGCCACCTCGACCCCCGCCGCATCCAGGGGACCGTCGACCGGCTCGACGAGAACCTTGTCGTCCGCATCGCGGTGACACTCGCCGAGCGCGGCGACCACCTGACGATGGGCCGCTTCGTCGGCCACCTGCCCGACTCCGCGCTGCGCCGCATCCTGCCGCAGGTCGACGACGCCGCCGTGCTGCGGACGGGCTTCGCGATCGAGGAACCGGAACGGCTCGGCCAGATCATCGAGCTGATGGGCCCCGACCGCCTCGCCTCCGTGATCGGCTCCGCCTCCGAGGCCGGACTGTGGCCCGAGGCGCTGGCCGTCGCGGGCATGGTGACGGGGGAGCAGCGGGGCCGCATCGCCTCGCTCGCCGCCGCGCAGCCCGAGGACCGGCTCGACTCCCTGGTCGTCACGGTGGCGGAGCAGGATCTGTGGGAGTCCCTGCTGCCGCTGGTCGCGCTGCTCGGCGAGGAGGAGCGCAGGGCGGTCGCGGCGCTGCCCTCGCTGCGGGGCGCGGGGGTCCTCGGCGGGGTCGTGCGGGCGGTGGTGGCCACCGGCCTGTGGGCGGAGTTCCTGCCCCTCGTGGGCGCGCTGCCGGAGGAATCCCGCAAGGTCGTCGCCGACGCGGCGGGGGCGCTGCCCGCCTCCGACCTGGACGTGCTCGCCCTGGAGGTCGACAAGCGGGACCTGTGGGAGCTGGTCATGCCGCTGGTCGAGCTGATGGACGACGAGGCCAAGACGCGGATCTTCGAACTCCCGGCGTTCCAGCGGCAGGCGGGGGAGTAGCCCGCCTGCTCTTGCCCCCCCCGGCTCAGCCGACCATGCGGTGGCGCAGTTTCAGGATGGTGGCCGGGTCGAGGCCGAGGCCCTTGGCCAGATAGCCGTGGAGGCCGCCGTACCGCTCGGTCGCCTCGGCGAGGGCCGTGTCGAGGTAGTCGGTCCGTACCTCCTGCAGCGGGATGATCAGGTCCGGGTTCCGCATCATCCCGCTCTGCCTCAGCGCCTCGCGGAGCTTCGCGTCGTGGGCGGCGCGGTAGGTATTGGAGGCCAGGTAGTCGCCGACAGCCGTCCTGTCCGGCACGCCGACCAGCCGCAGCAGCAGATACGTCGTCCAGCCGGTGCGGTCCTTGCCCGCGGTGCAGTGGTAGAGCAGCGGGGAGCGGCTGTCCGCGATGTCGCGCAGGGTCGCGGCGAACTGCGCGCGATTGGTGTCGTCGGTGACGAAGGTGCGGTACACCTCCCGCATGAAGGCGGCCGCCCTGCCGCCGCCCAGCATCTCCTCCTGCCTGACCGGGTCCCGCGAGCCGATCGCCGTGAGGAGCTGCGTGAACAGGCCGTTGTCGGTGATCGGCCTGGAGGTGGGGGCGAGCCCGGCGGGCAGCCGGTCGGGACCGTCGTACCGCACCTCGGCGGGCACGCGGAAGTCGATGACCTTCGTCAGGCCGAGCCGGGAGAGGGTGCCGAGGTCGGCGTCGGTGAGCTTGCCGAGGGCGTCGGCGCGGTAGACCTGGCCGTGCCGGACCCGCTCGCCGTCGTAGGTCCGGTATCCGCCGACGTCGCGTACGTTGACCGCGCCCTGGAGCGGGATGTGGCGGACGGTGTCCAGGGGGTGGGCGGCGTACGCGGCGTACGCGGGGGGCGCGACGGCTTCGGAGGGGGCCGCCCAGGCGGGCAGGGTGCCCAGGGCG
>NZ_WMBF01000144.1:0-14029 GCF_019400875.1 Streptomyces anatolicus
CCCGACGGCTTGAGGCCCGCTCCCCGGAAGGGTTGACCCCGTAGATGTCACCCCTGCCGAAGGAGGCCCGTCATGGGGGCCGCACCGACCACCGCCGCGTCCCGACGGCGACGACGCGCCATACCCTGGGTCTTCCTGGGGCTCTGGGTCGCCGTGCTCGCGCTCGCCTCGCCGTTCGCGTCCCGGCTCGCCGACGTCCAGAAGGACCGGCCCGTCGACTACCTCCCCGCGAGCGCCGACTCGACCGAGGTCGCCCGCATCCAGGACCAGCTGCCGGGCGGTGAGGCCACCGAGCTGGTGCTCGTCTACCACCGCGACGGCGGCCTGAGCGCCGCCGACCGCAAGACCGCCGCCGAGCAGATCGCCGAGGTCGCCGACGCGCACCGGCTCGTCGCGGAGCCCAAGGGCGTGCCCTCCGAGGACGGCACCACCCTGATGTACCCGATCGCGAGCACCGAACCCGGGCAGGACGAGGAGAAGCGGGACGCCCTCGTCGGGGACGTACGCGACATCGCCCGGGGTGAGGGCGGACTGAGCGTCGACGTCGGGGGAGGCGGGGCGTTCGACACCGACGCGAGCGAGGTCTACAACTCGCTCGGCGGCCCCCTGCTCTACACCACCGCCGCCGTCGTGGCGCTGCTGCTCATCCTCATCTACCGCAGCCCGTTCCTGTGGCTCGTGCCGCTCGCCGTCGCGGGCATCGCCGACTACTTCGCGATGGCCGTCGCCTACGGCCTCCACCAGGCCTTCGGCACCGCCATCTCCGGGCAGAGCTCCGGCATCATGACGATCCTCGTCTTCGGCGCCGGTACCGACTACGCCCTCCTGCTCGTCGCCCGATACCGCGAAGAGCTGCGCAGGATCGAACAGCCCTACGACGCCATGGTCGCCGCCCTGCGCGGCTGCGGGCCCGCCGTCCTCGCCTCCTCCGGAACCGTTGCCGCCGGACTGCTCTGCCTGCTCGCCGCCGACCTCAACAGCAGCCGGGGCATGGGCCCGCTCGGCACCGTCGGCGTGCTGTGCGCGCTCGCGGCCATGCTGACGCTGCTCCCCGCGATCCTCGTGCTCCTCGGGCGGCGGGTGTTCTGGCCGCTCGTCCCCGCCTACGGCAGCACGCCCAAGCGGCGGCGCTCCCTCTTCGCCGCGATGGGCGGCTCCGCCGGGCGCAGGCCGCTCGCCGTCCTCGCCGGTGGCGGCGTGCTCCTCGGGGCACTCGCCCTCGGCGCCTTCAACCTCCCCGGCTCGCTCAAGCAGGAGGACTCCTTCACCAAGACCCCCGACTCCGTGGCCGCCATGAAGACCCTCGCCGCCGCCTACCCCGAGGGCAGCGCCCAGCCGATCACCGTCATGACCCGGGCCGGCGACGCCACCGCCGCCCTCGCCGAGATCCGCGGCACCAAGGGCGTCGACCGCGCGCAGAAGGGACGTACCGCCAAGGGCTGGACCGAGATCTCCGTGAGCGCGTCGGCCCCGGCCGAGTCGCCGGGGGAGACTGCCACGATCAAGGCGCTGCGGGACGGGCTCGACGGGGCGTACGTCGGCGGGGCGAGCGCCCAGCAGCTCGACCTGAAGGAGAGCAACGCCCGGGACCGGGCCGTCGTCGTGCCGCTCGTCCTCGCGGCCGTACTGCTGGTCCTCGTCGCCCTGCTGCGCAGCCTCGTCGCGCCGCTGCTGCTGCTCGCCGCCGTCGTCGCCGTATGGGGCGCTTCGCTGGGCATCGCCGGGCTCGTCTTCGAACCGCTCTTCGGGTTCGAGGGCACCGACCCGGGGCTCGGCCTGCTCTCCTTCGTCTTCCTCGTCGCCCTCGGCGTCGACTACGGCATCTTCCTGATGCACCGGATGCGGGAGGAGTGCCTGAACGGCTGCGAACCGGGCCCCGCCGCGCTCACCGCGTTGCGCACCACCGGCGGCGTCGTCGCCTCCGCGGGCCTCGTGCTCGCCGCCACGTTCGCCGTGCTGACCAACATGCCGCTCGTCCAACTCGTCGAGCTGGGCTTCGTCATCGCGGTCGGCGTGCTCCTCGACACCTTCCTGGTGCGTACGTACCTGGTGACGAGCGCGAGTGTGGCGCTCGGCCGCAAGGTGTGGTGGCCGGGCCCGCTGTCCAGGCCCCGGGCGGCGGCGACCAGCCCGGCACCGGAGGCCGAACGCGTCCGGGTGCCCTCGCCTTGAGCCCGTCCTTCCGGGCGCCCCTCCGGCAGCGGAGGGGCGCCCGCGTACCCGAACCCTCCCCGAAGGACGCCCGCCTGGCCGAAGATGGGCCGGTGGACTCACCCGCAAGCGGTCCGGGCCCGGCGCCGGGCACCGCACCCCGCAACCTCATCGAACGCGTCCTGGGCCCCGCGACGCCCGGCGAACGCCTGCGCACCGACGTGCTGTTCGCGCTGACGATGGCGGTGAGCGCGGTCGTCGTCGTGCGGGTCGTGCGGGACAACGGCGACCCGCCGGACGCGCTCGGCTGGGCGCTGCTGCTCGCCGCGCACATCACCATCGTGTGGCGGCGCCGCGCCCCGATGCGGGTCATGGTCGTACTGATGGCGATCCTGCTGACCTACCACTCCCTCGACGCCAACCACACCGCCCCGCTTGCCGTCTCGATGGCCGCCCTGTTCACCGTGGCCTCCCGGAGCCGGCCACGGAACACGGTGCTCGTCGGCGCCGGGGTCATCGGCATCATGCTGAGCGTCAAGTTCTCCGAGGGGATGGCCGAGGGCGCCGAGTCGCTGCGCATCACCGGCTGGATCATCTCGTTCCTGCTGCTCGGGGTATACGTCCGCATCCACCGGCAGTACGTCTCCTCCGTCGTCGAGCGCGCCGAGCGGGCCGAGCGCACGCGGGAGGAGGAGGCGCGGCGCCGGGTCGCCGAGGAGCGGCTGCGGGTCGCCCGCGATCTGCACGACCTGCTCGCGCACAGCATCACCCTGGTCGGCGTCCAGACCTCCGTCGCCGCGCATGTCCTTGCCGCCGACCCGGACCGCCTGGACCGCGCTGCCGTCGCCAAGGCGCTGGACGACGTCGCCGAGACCTGCCGCACCGCCCGCGGTGAACTGCGCGCCACGCTTGAAGTGCTCAGATCCGGTACGGAGGACGAGGGCGGCGACGAGGCAAGGGGCCCGCTGCCCGGCCTCGGTTCGCTGCCCGACCTCGCCGACGCGGCCCGCACCTCGGGGGCCCGCGTCGAGCTGAACGTGGAGCCCTGCCAGGCGCCGCCCGCCGTGGGCGCGGCCGCCTACCGGATCGTGCAGGAGGCGCTTACCAACGCCGTGCGGCACGCGGGTCCCGGGCCCACCGTGCGGGTGGACATACGCGCGGGGGGCGCGGCGCTGAACGTGACGGTCGCGGACGACGGCGTAGGCGCGGCTGTCGGCGCGGGCGCGCCGGGGTACGGGCTCGTCGGGATGCGGGAGCGGGCCCGTACCGTCGGCGGCACCCTGGAGGCGGGGCCGCGGCCCGGGGGCGGTTTCATGGTGTCCGCGGTGCTGCCGCTCGCGCCCGCGTCCCTGGGAGGCCTGACATGACGAGCCCTGTGCGGCCGATCCGTGTACTGCTCGCCGACGACCAGACGCTGGTGCGCGCGGCGTTCGCGATGCTCGTCGACTCGGCGCCCGACATGGAGGTCGTGGGCCAGGCGGGCACGGGCCGCTCGGCGGTCGAACTCGCCCGCTCCGAACGGGCCGACCTCGTCGTCATGGACATCCGCATGCCCGACCTCGACGGCATCGAGGCGACGCGGCTGCTCGCGGCGGACGAGGACCTGGCGGGCGTGAAGGTGCTGATGCTGACGACGTACGACACGGACGAGCACGTGGTGGACGCGTTGCGGGCGGGCGCGTCCGGCTTCCTGGTCAAGGACACCAGGCCCGCCGAACTCCTTGAGGCCATCCGCACGGTCGCCGCAGGTGAGTCCCTGCTCTCACCGGGCCCCACCTCACGGCTCATCGCCCGGGTACTGCGCGCGCCGGACACCCCCGGGCTCAGGGTGGCGGGCGGCCCCGACGGCCTCTCGGACCGCGAACGCCAGGTCCTCGCGCTGGTGGCGCGGGGCCTGAACAACACGGAGATCGCCGAGACACTGGGCCTGAGCCCACTCACCGCGAAAACGCATGTGAGCCGCATCATGGGCAAACTGGGCGCGCGGGACCGGGCTCAACTGGTCATCGTGGCCTATGAGTCGGGGCTGGTGGCGCCGGGGATGTGAGGGGGCTGGGGCCCCTCAGAGCAGGCCCGCCGCCGCCAGGTGCTTGCCCACCGTCTCCGTTTCCCTCGTGGACAGGGGGATCTGGGGTTCCGCCGTTGCGGGGCAGGCGATCACGCCGCGCAGGTGCAGCGCCGCCTTGAAGGCGCCCAGTGCCGACGAGCTGCCGCCCATCCGCGACGGGTCGCCTGCCGTCACCATGCCGAACAGGCCGCACAGCCGCTCCTGTTCGGCTCGCGCGCGCTCCCAGTCGCCCTCGCGGCAGGCGGCGTAGAGGCGTACGTATCCGGCGGGGTCGACGTTGCCGAGGCCTGGTACGACTCCGTCCGCGCCCATCGCGAGCGCCGCGTCGACCGTCACCTCCGAACCGGTCAGTACGCTGAAGGGCGCCGGTACCGGCACCGCGCGCCTGCCGAGGAGCACGCTCCGGAAGGCTCCCTCGGCGCCGCTGGAGTCCTTCAGGCCCGCGAGCACGCCGTCCGCGGCCAGTTCGAGCACCAGCTCCGCGCTCAGTTTCGAGTGCACCGACACCGGCATGTCGTACGCGAGGACCGGCAGCGCCGACCGGCTCGCGACCAGCCGGAAGTGGCGGGCGATCTCGGCCGGGTGGGTGCGCGTGTAGAAGGGCGCGGTGACGACGACCGCGTCCGCGCCCGCCTCGGTGAGCGCCGGCACATGGCCAAGGACGCGGGGCGTGGTCATGTCGATCGCCCCCGCGAGTACCGGCAGTTGGCCGCCCACGTGACGTACGACCGTACCGACGACGAGCGCCCGCTGCCGGTCCGTCAGGTACGCCACCTCCGAGGTGGAGCCGAGCACGAAGAGACCGTCCACGCCGCCGTCGACCAAGTGGTCGACGAGCCGGACGAGGGAGGCGGTGTCCACCTCGCGGTCCGGTGTCAGGGGGGTGCAGACGGGCGGTACGACACCGGTCAGCGGGGTGGGCAGGGTCATGGGCGCTCCCTCAGGTGTTCGGCCGTGGCGGCGGCCGGGGTTCGGGCCGTGGCGGCGGCCTGGGTGGCTGCCTGCGTGGCCAGCTCGTGGGTCGACTCTCCTTCGTCCACGGGATGATGGCAACGGAACAGATGTCCGGTGCCCGCCGGCTCGGTGTCCGGCATCGTCTCGGCGCACACGTCGTCCGCCTTCCAGCAGCGCGTGCGGAACGGACAGCCGCTCGGCGGCCGGGTCGCCGACGGCACCGGCCCGGCCAGCGGGATCGGGTCGATGGGGTCGAGCAGGCCCGGCGTGGCGGAGAACAGGGCGCGGGTGTACGGGTGCCGGGCGCGGTCCAGGATTTCGGCGGCCGGCGCCTCCTCCACGATCCGCCCCAGGTACATGGTGATGACGCGGTCGCTCATCCTGCGCACGGTCTGGATGTCGTGCGAGACGAAGACCAGGGCGAGGCCGAGGCGTTCCTTCAGGTCCAGGAGGAGGTTGAGGATCTGGGCGCGCACGGACACGTCGAGCGCGGAGGTCGGTTCGTCGGCGACGACCAGGTCCGGTTCGAGGGCCAGGGCGCGGGCGATCGCCACGCGTTGGCGTTGTCCGCCGGACAGTTGGCCCGGGAGGCCGTCGGCCAGAGCCTTGGGGAGGCCGACCAGGTCCATCAGCTCCCTTACGCGGGCGTCCCGTTCGGCGGGGGTGCCGCGTCTGTGGACGTCGAGGGGGTCCCGGAGGATCTGGCGGATCGGCAGTCTGCGGTTCAGGGCGGTTGACGGGTCCTGGAAGATCATGCCTGTGCGGGTGCCGATTTCCGTCCGCCTTCTGGCGGGGGGCATCGTCCAGAGGTCCCTGCCTCTGAAGGTCACCGTTCCGCTGGTGGGGCGCTGTACGCCTACGAGGACCTTTGCGAGTGTCGACTTGCCGCAGCCCGACTCGCCGACCACGCCGAGTGTCTCGCCGGGGGCGAGGGTCAAGTCAGCCCCGGTCAGGGCGTGTACGCGGTCTCTGGCCAGGAGGCCTCCTGAGCGGGCCCTGTGGGTGACGTGGACGTCGCTCAGCTGGATGAGGGGGGCGGTCATGGTGGGTCCCCCTGTGCGGGATCGTTTGGGCTGGGCGCGCAGTTCCCCGCGCCCCTTTGGGGCGCTTCACTTTGGGGCGCTGGATGGTGGCATGCCGTTTCGTGGGGCGGTGGGCCCACCAGCGCCGGAGTCTCCTCCCGGCACGTCTCCGACGCCATGGGGCAGCGATCCGTGAAGCGGCAGCCCGGGGGGAAGTCCGCCGGGGACGGGACCACGCCCCTGATCTGCGTGAGCCGTTGCGCCGCCGACTCCAGGGAGAGCACCGAGCCGAGCAGGCCGCGCGTGTAGTGGTGCGCGGGGGTGCCCACCAGGTCGGCGGTCACGCCCGTCTCGACGATCTGGCCGCCGTACATCACCACCACCCTGTCGGTGACGTCGGCGACGAGCGCCAGGTCGTGCGAGACGAGGATCAGCGCGAAGCCCAGCTCCGCGCGGAGCCGCAGCAGCAGCTCGATGATCTGCGCCTGCACGGTCACGTCGAGCGCCGTCGTCGGCTCGTCGGCGATGATCAGCTTCGGGTCGCGGGAGAGGGCCATGGCGATCAGTACGCGCTGGCGCTGGCCGCCGGACAGCTCGTGCGGATAGCTGCGCAGCGTCCGCTCCGGGTCCAGGCCCACCAGTTCGAGGAGTTCGACGGAGGTGCGGCGCCCACCCCTTCGTACGACCTGTTTGAGCTGGGAGCGGACCGTCATCGCCGGGTTCAGCGAGGACAGGGCGTCCTGGTAGATCATCGCCATGTGGTGGCCGAGCAGCCGGCGCCGGGAGCGCATCGGCAGGCCGGTCAGCTCCTGTCCGTCAAAGGTGACGGTGCCCCGCACGCGGGCGCCCTTGGGCTCGAGTCCCATCACCGTCAGGGCCGTCAGCGACTTGCCGCACCCCGACTCGCCGACCAGGCCGAGGACTTCACCGGGGCGTACGTGAAAGGAGATGCCGTCGACGATGTCCACGCCGCCGTGCCGCCCGGGGAAGGCGATACGCAGGTCGCGTACGGCCAGGACCGGCGCGCCGGACGGCAGGGGCCGGGCCCGCGCCCGCAGCCGTTCGGAGGCCTCCGTCAGGCCCGGCAGCTCAAGGACCTTGCCCGTGCCGGGCTCCGGCGCTTCGAGGGGGTCCTCGTCGCGGGCCGCGCCCGGCACGTCCCGGGTCGAGGGCGCGGCCCACGCGTCGGAGACGCCCTCGGAGAGGATGTTCAGGGCGAGGACCGTGAGCAGCATCAGCAGGCCGGGGAAGACAGTCGCCCACCAGCCGCCGATCAGGACCATGTTCTTGCCGTCGGCGATGACGCTGCCCCACGACGGGTCGGGCGGCCGGACGCCCGCGCCGATGAAGGAGAGCGAGGCCTCGAAGACGATGGCCTCGGCGACCTGCACGGTGCAGAAGACCAGGATGGGCGCCGCGCAGTTCACGGCGACGTGGCGGATGAGGATGTGCGGGGTGCGGGCGCCGACGACGCGTTCGGCGGTGACGTAGTCCTCGCCGTACTGGTCGAGGACGTTGGCCCGTACGACGCGGGCGATCGGCGGGGTGAACAGGAAAGCGATCGCGCAGATCAGCACGGTGATGCCGCCGCCGAAGACCGCGACGAGCACGGCGGCGAGCGCGATGCCGGGGAACGCCATGACGACGTCGAGGCAGCGCATCAGCGTCTCGTCGACGGCCTTGCGGGAGGTCGCGGCGACCGCGCCGATCAGCGCGCCGACGACGAGGGCGAGCAGGGTCGCCCCGAGCCCGATCGCCAGCGACCAGCGCGCCCCGTACATCAGCCGGCTGAGGATGTCGCGGCCGAGGCTGTCCTGGCCCATCCAGTGGTCGGCGGAGGGGTGGCCGGTGCCGCCCGCCTGGGGCTGCTGGTCGAGCGGGTCGTGCGGGGCGATGAGCGGCGCGAGGAGCGCGACGAGGACGACGGCGCCGACGACGGCGACCGCGATCCGGGACAGGACGGGCAGCTTGCGCAGCGAACGCAGACGCAGGCCCGGGACCGCGAGCCTGTCCGTGAGCTTCTTGCGGGTCATCAGCATCAACTCGTCCCCCTCAGGCGCGGGTTGACCAGGAGGTGGAGGATGTCGATGACGAGGTTGACGACGACGAAGCCGACGGCGGTCGTGATGACGACGCCCTGGACGACGGCGGGGTCGCCGTTCTTCACGGCGTCGATCATCAGTTTGCCCATGCCCGGCAGCGAGAAGATCGTCTCGATGACGACGGCGCCGCCCAGCAGATAGCCGACACGCAGGCCGAGCACGGTGAGCGGGTTGATGAGGGCGTTGCGCAGGACGTTCCGGCCGACGACCACCACCGGGGGCAGGCCGCTGCCGATGGCCGTACGGACGTAGTCCTTGTCCAGCTCCTCGACGACGGCGGTGCGGATGATGCGGGTGAGACCGGCCGCCACCGGCAGGGAGAGCGCGAGGGCGGGCAGCGTCATGGTCTTGAGCCAGCCGGAGAGGGAGTCGGCGGGGTTGATGTAGCCGCCGGTCGGGAACCAGCCGAGGTCCACCGCGAGGTACTGGATCATCAGGAGCGCCAGCCAGAAGCCGGGCGCCGCGACGCCGGTCAGGGAGACGACGCGGATCAGCTGGTCCGGCAGCCGGTCGCGGTGGATCGCGGCGGTCACGCCGAGGGTGAGGGAGAGGACGACGGCGATGCCGAGCCCGAGGAAGGTCAGCTGCATGGTGAGCGGCAGCGCGGTGGTGACCTGGTCGATGACGGGGGAGCGGTTGAGGACGCTGATCCCCATGTCGCCCTGGAGCAGGTCCCCGACGAAGGCGACATAGCGCACGGGCAGCGGGTCGAGGAGCCCGTTCTCCTCGCGGAACTGGTGCAGTTGCTCGGGGGTCGGGTTCGCGCCCTGGAAGAACGCGGAGGCCGGGTCGACGTCGGAGAACCGCATCACGAGGAAGACGAAGAGCACGATGCCGAGGAGCAGCGGGACGAGCAGGGCGATGCGGCGGGCCAGGATTCTGAGGACTGCGGTCAAGGCGTACGACTCCTCACCTCACGTGCCGGTCAAGCCCACTTGGCCTGGAGGAGGTTGATTCCGGGATACGGCTGGGCCTTGACGCCGGTGACCTTCTTCGGGTCCCAGGCGGTCATGAGTTCGTTGTGGACGACGGGGTAGAGGACGGCCTGCTCGGCGATCACGTCGATGTACTCCTGGATCATGGCCTTCTTGCGGCCCGCCTCGGGCTCGCGGGTGGCCTGCGCCATGTCCTTGAAGAGCTTCTTGGCGACGGCGTCGTCGGCCCATCGCGCGTAGCCCATCCACAGGTTCTCGGGGCCGTAGTTGTAGTGCATGATCAGGTCGGCGTCGAGCCCGAACTGGTTGGGGTTCGAGGCGGCCGCGACGATCTGGAAGTCCTTCTTCTGGTCCAGCTTGGTGAAGACCGCGGTGGTCTCCTGCGGGTCCAGGGTCACCTCGACACCGAGCTTCTCCCAGCCGTCCTGGATGGTCGGCAGGCAGTCGACGATCCAGCTGACGTTCACCGCCATGAGGTTGACCTTGAGATCGCCGACCCCCGCCTCCTTCAGGAGCTTCTCTGCCTTCGCCAGGTCGTACGCGTAGACGGTCCTCGCGGGCCGGTAGGAGGGGTTGGCCTCGTTGAGGAAGGACGTCGCGGCCTTGCCGTGGCCCTTCAGCGCGGCCTCGATCATCTTGTCGCGGTCTATGGCGTAGTGCAGCGCCTGGCGCACGCGTACGTCGTCGAACGGCTTGTGCGCGGTATTGAAGAGCAGGAACAGGTTGTTCATCCCGGCGCCGCCCTCGACGGTCATGCCGCTCTTCTTGAGCTGGCCGATGTTGGCGTACGGGATGTTGTCGGCGATCTCCGCGTCCGCGCTGGAGCCGGAGATCTTCGCGACGCGGGGTGCGGCGTCCACGATCGTCAGCCAGTTCATCTTCTTGAAGGCGGCCTTGCGCGGGCCGTTGTAGTCCTCGAACGCCTCGAAGGTGGTGTTCGACTTCGGGTGGTGCGCGGTCTGCCGGTACGGTCCCGAGCCCACCGCCTTCCCCTTGGTCGCGTCCTCCCAGGCGCCGGGCTCGGAGAAGACGTGCTTCGGCATGATCTTCGCGAGCGAGAGGCGGGCGGCGCCGTCGGGGAAGGGGAACTTCAGGATCAGCTCCACGTTCGTCGCGTCGACCTTCCTGACCTCCTTCAGCCAACTCGCGAAGAACCCCTTGGCCAGGGTCTGCGTCTTCGGGTCGAGGATCCGGTCGAAGACGAACACCACGTCGTCGGCGGTGACAGGCTTCCCGTCGTGCCACTTGGCGCCCGGCCGCAGGGCGAACTGCCACGTGGTCGCCTTGAGGTCGTCCGGGACCTCGGTGGCGAGCGCGGCATACGGCTCACGGGTGATCGGGTCGGTGCCGAGCAGCCCTTCGTAGATGTGTTCGTTCCCTGCCATGGCGAAGGCGGAGGCGGTCTGTGTCGGGTCCCAGCTGCCGTCGTTGCCGTAGCCGATGACGGCCGTGAGCGTGGAGTCGCCGCCCTGGCCGCCGCCTCCGGACTCGTTCGTGGACTCGGGCCCGGCGGAGCAGGCGGAGAGGGTGCTGGTGACGGCGGCGGCCGCGCCGAGCGCGGCGCCGTATCTGAGGACGGAGCGGCGGTCGGGCGCCGGGAGGGCTTGGGGGGTGGTGGTTCGCGGGATGGGGTCGCTCACGGTGTCTCCCTTGGTCCCTGCGGAGATCCCACGTCCTACGTCGTGGGTGGCGTGGCGACCATAGGAGGGGCGCGGAGGCCGGTCAAGGCCCCGCACACGGCGTTTCACCCCCATTGATGAGCGGGGCCACCTGGCGGGTCAGGGGCCCCGCCGGTCTCGTGGAGCGGGCGCCCGGGGCGCGGGGCGGAACCGGTTTGTATTCTCGGCAGGCGCGACGAAGCGGCCGCACCGAAGTGACCGCACCGAAGCGACGCCCCCGAGGCGACCGCACCGAAGCGATCCCCCGAGCCGTATCTGCGAGAGGCAACACCATGACCACCGAGCTGAGCCCCGACGCCCCGGCCCTGGACGGGCTTCTGGAGCGGGCCCGGAAGGAGTACGAGGAGCTTGCCGCGCGCGGGCTCTCCCTCGACCTCACCCGGGGCAAGCCCGCGCCGGAACAGCTCGACCTCAGCGAGGACCTGCTGAGCCTGCCCGGCGGGCGGCACACCGCCGCCGACGGCACGGACGTACGCAACTACGGCGGCCTCCAGGGCCTGCCCGAGCTGCGCGAGATCTTCGCCGATCTGCTCCAGGTCCCCGCCGGGCAGCTGCTCGCGCTCGGCAACTCCAGCCTGGAGCTGATGCACGACTGCCTCGTGCACGCCCTTCTCGGGAAGGTGCCCGGCGCCGAGTCGCGCTGGGTGGAGCAGGAGCCCGTCGCGTTCCTGTGCCCCGTGCCCGGCTACGACCGGCACTTCGCGCTCTGCGAGCGGTTCGGCATCGACATGATCCCCGTGCCGATGACGGCCGACGGGCCCGACATGGACGAGGTCGAGCGGCTCGTCGCCGAGAACCCGGCGGTCAAGGGCATCTGGTGCGTGCCCAAGTACAGCAACCCCGACGGTGTCTCCTACAGCGACGAGACCGTGGCCCGCCTCGCCCGCATGGAGACCGCCGCCCCCGACTTCCGGATCTTCTGGGACAACGCCTACGCCGCCCACCACCTCACCGACGAGCCCACCGAGATCGCCGACCTCCTCGCCGCCTGCGCCGAGGCCGGCAACCCCGACCGGGCGTTCGTCTTCGGCTCCACCTCCAAGATCACCGCCGCGGGAGCGGGCGTCGCCTTCTTCGGCTCCTCGCCCGCCAACGTGAAGTGGCTCCTCGCCAACAACCAGAAGCGTTCGATCGGCCCCGACAAGATCAACCAGCTGCGTCACGTGATGTTCCTGCGCGACGCCGACGGCGTGCGGGCCCACATGGAGCGCCAGCGCGCGCTGCTCCAGCCCAAGTTCGAGGCGGTCGCGCGGATCCTCGACGCCGAGCTCGGCGGCACCGGCCTCGCGACCTGGACCTCGCCCAAGGGCGGCTACTTCGTGACCCTCCAGGTCCCCGAGGGCTGCGCCAAGGACGTCGTACGCCGCGCCGCCGAGGCCGGCATCGTGCTGACCCCGGCCGGCGCGACGCACCCCTACGGCGACGACCCGCGCGACGCCGTCATCCGCATCGCCCCCAGCTACCCCGGCCTCGCCGACCTGGAGCAGGCCATGCACGGCCTCACCGTCTGCGTCCGCCTCGCCGGATACGAGCAGCGGGCCCGCCAGGCTGCCTGACCGGCCCTGGGCGCGGCAGCGCGCTCAGTGCTGCTGCGCCTTCTGCGGGGTCACCTCGCTCGGCCGGACGATGACGTGGCCCTCGCCCTGGAGCATCAGCTGGACCGCCTCGCCCGAGCCGCCGCGGATCATCGAGCCGATCGACTGCGAGCGGTGCAGGGACGTGGAGAGGTCGGCGGTCCAGCCGACCACCGCGTCCGTGTCGACGTAGACCGGCTGCTGCGGCGAGACGGGGATCACCAGGGGGTTGCCGTCGCAGACCAGGCCGAGGCGGCCCGCGCCGGTGAAGACGCTGTTGAACAGGCCGCCCCCGGTCATGCCCGCGCCCTTCACCGTCTTGATGTCGTACGAGAGTGTCGCGTCGAAGCACAGGACGTTGCGGCCGTTGACCGTGAGGACGTCACCCGGTTCGACGTCGACGATGAAGCAGTTCTGCGCCTCGTGCGCGAACCAGGCCTCGCCCTGGCCGCGCACCGCCATCAGCGGCAGCCCCTCGCCGGTCATGGCCCGCTTGAGCATGCCGCCCACGCCCTGGCCCTTACGCTCGAACTGGAGATCACCCCGGTAGGCGATCATCGCGCCCTGGCGGGCGAGCATCTCGCCGTTGACCGCGTATTTGATCGACTTGGCGTTCTGGAGGGTCATCCCGGGGGCGAGGGCCGGCTGCGCCATGTGGTCACTGGAGAACAAGTCACTCTTCATAGGGGAATCCTGGGCCATGGGTGACGCCCATGGAAGCCACCACGGGCCGCCGTCGGCCTTCCGCGCGGACCGCCGCAGGTGCCGCCGTCGGTACCGCCGTTCGGGTAGGCCGTGGTGACGCCCGCCCTCGGAACCGCGTTGCGCAGGTGGCAGAACGCTCGCACCACACGCGCCGGCCCGAGGGACACTCCATGGAAGCAACGACATCCCGTTCGCCGTCGAAGCTCCGGGGTGCGCGGGCGGGCCGACGTCGCGGCCGCATCAGATGGCGGCGCTTCCCCCTCGTCTTCGGCGCGGCGGTGACACTGGGAGCCGGGACCGTCGTCACGACGACCGCGGCCGAGATCCCGGTCTCCTTCGCTGTCGCGGGCAGCCCGTTCACCGTTACCGCCGAGCGGCTCGAGGCCACCGGTGCCACCCAGTTCGCCTCCTTCCGCGCCGACGGGGAAGGCACCCGCCACCCGGTGGCGGTCGTCGGCATCCGCAGCGCGCGGATCAGCGGCCTGTGCCAGTCGGCGGTGACACGCTCCCCGTTCGGCGCCGCCACTCTGGTCATCCGCTCCGGCGCGCCCGCGCCTGTGCGCGCCGAGCACCTGGCGCTCGACCTGAGCCGCCTGACCGGGAACATGACGTACAAGTCAGTGGAGATGGGCCGGGATGCCGCCACGCTGAACGGCTCGGGGGTCACCGGCCCGGCGGGAACGTACGGGCAACAGGCCCGCAAGCTGTCCATTGAGAACATGCGCCTGAAGGCCTGGTCGCTGACGGCGGGGATGTTCTCCCTCGCGGGCGCCGACATGTCCGTCCGCCGGGGGGAGCGGCCATGCACCTGAGCGCGGCTTCCACCCCAGCCTCCATCC
>NZ_WMBF01000861.1:0-997 GCF_019400875.1 Streptomyces anatolicus
CTCCCCGCACACCACCCCCACCACCTACGCACTTCAGGGCAACCCCGTACTGGTCAACTCCCCGCAGCACACCGGCCTGGACGCGGGCCGCCTCCGCCCGTCCGGCAACGACGCCGACCTGCCGCCCGACCAGCGCGACGAGGACGCGAAGTCGGCGTGCTTCGAATTCGAGGTCCCCTCCGAGGTACGGGTCCTGGGGCGGCCGAAGGTGACCCTGCGGCTCCGCATGGACGTGCCGTTCGGGCAGGCGATCGCCCGCCTGTGCGACATCGCGCCGGACGGCTCGTCCACGCTCGTCACCCGGGGCGTGCTGAACCTCTCCGCCCGGCACGGCGTGGACCGCGCGGACGCGTGGCCGCTCGGCGCCACCGAGGACGTGACCTTCGAGCTGACCGGCATCGGCCACGCCTTCGCGCCGGGCCACCGCATCCGTCTCGCGGTCTCCTCCGCGTACTGGCCGTGGATCTGGCCGCAGGCGGACACGGCGGGCTTCACCCTGCACCCGGCGGGCAGCTCCCTGGAACTGCCGGTCCGCGCGGGCGGCTTGGACCCGGCGATCACCTTCGAGGCCCCCGAGCAGTCCGCGCCGCTCGGCGTGGTCCATCCGGCGACGCTCGACGAGGAGCGCCCCGAACGTCTGGTCGTACGCGATGTCGCCAAGGGCGAGTGGCGCCTCGAGGTCGACCCGCGCCGCGGCGGTAAGCGTGTGTACCCCGACGGCCTGGAGTTCACGGAGGACGCCGTGGAGACGTACACGATCCACGAGGCCGACCCCCTGAGCGCCCACGCCCGCTCCGACTGGACGATCCGTCTGCACCGCCCCGAACTGGGCTGGGACACCAGGATCGAGACGCACTCGGAGATCACCTGCGACGCGGCGGACTTCCTCACCAGGGATGAGGTGATCTGCCGCGAGGGCGACGAGGTCGTCTTCCACCACACGTGGGAGCGGCGGGTCCGCCGGACGGCGAGGTGAGGGGGCCTTACGGCCGGGGGG
>NZ_WMBF01000145.1:0-13996 GCF_019400875.1 Streptomyces anatolicus
GGCGGGGGCGGGGCGTCGTGGCTGTCGCGGGTGGCGTACAGCTGGCTCATCCCGGTGCCCTCAAGGCCTTGCGGTGTCTCCACGACGACGTGGAAGCCCTTGGTCTCCAGCATCTTCGTCACGACCGCGACCCGGTCGTCGACGTCGTGCACCTCGGCGACGACCTGGCGGATGATCGGCCAGTGCTCGGGCTCGATCCCGCGCAGGGCGGCCAGTTCGCTCTTCTCCGCGTCGACCTTCAGCACGTCCACCGCGGTGAGTCCGTTGTCCCGGATCACCTGTGACACGGTGCGCAGCTCCACGTCGACCCGCGTGCTCGCCAGCCGGTCGGTCAGCAGATCGGTCAGTTGGTCGTCCTCTACGGCGTTCGCGCCGCGTTCGTTGGCGATGACCCGGCGCAGCGTCTCCTGCTCCGTCGCCTCGTCCGCGAACTGCCCCGACATCAGTGACATCTCGGGGTAGTACGTGAACTCAGCGCGCCCGGGGGTGTCCGAGATGCCGCAGTCGGTCACCACGGCGTCCAGGCCGTGCAGCTGGGCGTTGATCCGGTAGAACTCGGCCGACTCGGGCATCGGCTCGACCGCGTACACCCGTACGCCGCGCGCCACCGACCCGGCCCACAGCCCGAACATGCCGACGTGGCCGCCCACGTCGACGACGCACGCGCCGTCGTCGAAGGTCACCCCGCCGCGCGCGTACTCGCCCCGCTGGAAGATCTCGTCGTAGAGATAGGAGATGTTCGACTTGTTGCGTCCGGCCACCAGCATGCCGTTGGGCAGCTCGTGCAGTTCGACGTCGGCCAGCCGCCCGGCCTTCTCCAGCTCGCGGTACTCGGTCACGCCGGGTGCCGCCTCGGGGTCCACCACCAGGTATCCGGCCAGCTGCCGGTCGCCGGTGGCGTCCTCGCGGGCGATCACCGTGGCCTGCCGCACGGCGGGGTGGCGGGCCAACTGGCTCTCGATCTCGCCCAGTTCGATGCGGAAGCCGCGGATCTTGACCTGGAAGTCGGTGCGCCCCACGTAGTTCAGCTCGCCGTCCGGGTTCCACCGCACGATGTCGCCGGTGCGGTACATCCGGGCTCCCGGCTCGCCGTAGGGGCACGCCACGAACCGGTCCGCGGTCAGCGCGGCCTGGCCGAGGTAGCCCCGCGCGAGTCCGGCGCCCGCGAGGTACAGCTCGCCGTCGACGCCGGGCGGCACCGGGCGCAGCGCCGCGTCCAGCACGTACACCCGGGTGTTCCAGATCGGCAGGCCGATCGGCACGGGCCCGGAGCCGTCCGGCTCACAGGCGTGGTAGGTCACGTCGACGGCTGCCTCGGTCGGGCCGTACAGGTTGTGCAACGCGACGTCCGGCAGGGTGCGCGCGAAGGCGTGCGCGGTCTCGCGGGGCAGGGCCTCGCCGCTGCAGAACACCCGGCGCAGCGGCTCGTCACAGCGGGCGGCGGCCGGTTCGGCCAGGAAGGCCTGGAGCATCGACGGCACGAAGTGGCAGGTGGTGACGGACTGCTCGCGGATCAGCCGGGCCAGATACGCCGGATCCTTGTGTCCGTCGGGTGCCGCGATCACCAGCGCCGCGCCTTCCTGGAGCGGCCAGAAGAACTCCCACACCGACACGTCGAACGACGACGGCGTCTTCTGCAGCACGCGGTCCTCGGGAGTGAGCCGGTAGGTGTCCTGCATCCAGCGCAGCCGGTTGTTGATCGCCCGGTGCGACACCTGTACGCCCTTGGGGGTGCCGCTGGAGCCCGAGGTGTAGATGACGTACGCGGCGTTGTCCGGTGCGAGCGTGCGCGGCGGGTTGGCCGTCGGGTAGCCGGAGACGTCCGGGAGCCGTTCGTCGAGGACCAGCAGCGGTTTCGCGCCCTCCAGCATGTGGCGTACGCGGTCCTCGGGCAGGTCGGTGCCGACCGGCAGATAGGCCGCGCCCGCCTTGACCACCGCGTGCAGTGCCACCAGCAGGTCCACGGAGCGGGGGACGCGGACCGCGACGACCTGCTCGGGGCCCGCGCCACGCTCGACCAGCCAGTGCGCCAGCTGGTTGGCACGCCGGTTGAGTTCGCCGTAGGTCAGCGTCTCCTGCTCCCCGATCAGCGCGACGCGCTCGGGGCCGCGCTCCACCTGCGTCTCGAAGGCGCTCGGCAGGGTGTCGTCGGCGACCGGGTGTGCCGTGTCGTTGACCCGGGAGAGCGTCCATTCCCGCTCCTCGTCACTGAGCACCCCGATGGCGCCGACGAGGCACGTCGGGTCGGTGCGCACCTGCTCCAGGACCCGGACGAGCCGGGCGGCGATCACCTCGGCCGCCTCACGGTCGTAGAGGTTGTTCTGGTAGTCGATGGAGAGCCGCAGGTAGGGGTCGGCGGAGTTGAGGCTGAGCGGGTAGTGGGAGCCGGCGAACGGACGGATGCCGTCGATCGTGAAGCCCGCCGAAGTGTTCGCGTCGACGATGCCCTCGCGGTCGATCGGGTAGTTCTCGAAGGCGATCATCGTGTCGAACAGGGCGGGGAGTCCGGCGTCGCGCTGGATGTCGGCGAGCCCGTAGGAGTGGTGGTCGAGCAGCGCGGTCTGCCGGTCCTGCAGCTCGGTGATGACGTCGGCGATGCTGCTGTCCGGCCGGCAGAACACCCTGATCGGCAGGGAGTTGACGAAGAGTCCGACCATTTCGTCCGAGCCGGGCAGCTCCGCGGGGCGGCCGTTGACGGCGGCCCCGAACACCACGTCCTGCTGCCCGGTCAGCTTCGAGAGCAGGATGCCCCAGGCGCCCTGGAGGAGCGTGTTCAGGGTGACACCGAACTCCGCCGCGCGCCGGGCGAGTTCACGCCCCTTGTCGATGCTCAGCGGTACCTCGACCCGCCCGAGGGCGGTCCCCGTGCCCTGGAGGGGGGCGTGCGGGGCCACCAGGGTCGGCTGGTCGAATCCGGCGAGTTCGGCGGCCCACCGGGCGGCGGACTCCTCCCGGTCCCGTGTGGAGAGCCAGGCCAGGTAGTCGCCGTAGCTGCGGACCGGAGCGAGTTCGCCGGTTCCGGAGTACAGCTGGATCAGGTCCTTGAAGACCAGCGGCGACGACCAGCCGTCGAACACGGTGTGGTGTGCCGTGATGATGAGTTTGGCCCGTCGCGGTCCGCAGGTGAGCAGGGCCAGACGGAACAGCGGCGGCCTTGTGGGGTCGAGGCGGTCGGCCCGGTCGTCGGCGAGGGCCCTGTCGAGCGCCGCGTCCTGCTCGGCTTCGCTGTGGCCGGTCAGATCGACGTGCCGCCAGGGTACGGATACGTGTTCCGCGACGACCTGCACCGGGTCGCCGCCCGCCGCGGTGAAGAACGCGGCGCGCAGGTTCGGGTACCGGTCGAGGAGCGCCTGCCCGGCGGCCCGCATGCGCGCCGGGTCCACGTGTCCGGACAGATGCAGCACGAACTGCATGTGGTAGACGTCGAAGGAGCCGTCGGCGACCGCGGCCTGGAACTGGATGCCGGACTGCCCCGACGACTGCGGCCAGATCTCGACCAGCCGTCCGTAGCGCTTCTCCCAGCTCTCGATCTCGTCCTGCCGCACCGAGACCAGCGGGGTGTCCGAGGGTGTGAGCCCGCCGGTCTCCGGGCGCGCCGCGTGCGCGGCCATGCCGTGCAGCACGTCGACCCACAGATCGGCCAGTTCGGTGATCCGCTCCCGGGAGAGGATCCCGGTGGGGAACATGAAGACGGTCTGCAGGCGGGTGCCGTCGGCGGTGTCCGTGGCGACGGAGTTGACCTCCAGGGCGGAGAGCGCGGGCAGGTCGGGGTCGGACGGCGGGAGCAGGTCGGCGGACCAGGCCGCCGGTCCCCAGCCGTCCGCGCGCAGGTGCTCGGGCACGTCGGTGCCGGAGATCCGGCCGAGGTAGTTGAACCCGATCTGCGGCGCCGGGTACCCGGTGAGCAGCGGGGCGGTCTCCGGGTTCAGATGGCGCAGCAGCCCATAGCCCACGCCCTTGTCGGGGATGCCGTGCAGCTGCTCCTTGACCAGCTTGATCGCCTTGCCGGCCGCGGGGCCCCCGGCCAGCACGTCGGCCAGGTCCACGGCGGCCACGTCGACCCGCGCCGGGTACATGCTGGTGAACCATCCGACGGTCCGGGAGAGGTCGGCGCCGGGGACGATGTCCTCCGTACGCCCGTGGCCTTCCAGCCGGATCAGGGTCGAGCGGTCCGCGCCGCGCCACCGGTTCACCGCCAGGGCGAGCGCGGCGAGCAGCACGTCGGTCCCGGTTCCCCTGAAGGCCGCGGGAAGCCTGGTCAGCACCGCCTCGGTGACGTCGGCGGGCAGGTGCACGCGCACGGTGTCGACGGTGGACATCACATCCACCGCCGGGTCGAACGCCCGCGTGCCCAGCGGGGGGTTCGGCGCCTCCAGCAGGTCCCGCCAGTACGTCAGTTCGGCTTCCCGCTCCGGGGAGAGCGCCTCGGTCTCCAGCGCCGACGCCCAGCGGCGGGCGGACGTCCCCACGGCGGGCAGCTCCGGAGTGCGGCCCGCCCGGACCTGTTGCCACGCCTCGGCCAGGTCAGACATGAGGATCCGCCAGGAGACCCCGTCCACCACGAGGTGGTGCAGTACGGCGAGGAGCCGGCCCGGGCCCGCGTCGGCGGCGAACCACACGAAGTCCGCCATGGTCCCGGCCGCCGGGTCGAGCCGTCCGACGGCGGCGTCCAGCTCCGCCTTCCCCGCCTCCAGCAGGTGCGGCTCCTCCCACCGGCCGTCGCAGTCGACGCGGTGGATCAGTTCCGCCGCCCGCACGCTGCCCTGCGGACGGACGACGAGGGAGGGCTCGTCGCCGCGCACCAGCCGGGCGCGGAGGAGGTCGTGCCGGTCGAGTACGGCGTCCAGCGTCGCGGCGAGCCCGTTCGCGTCGATGCCCACGGGCAGTTCGAGCACCATCGCCATGGCGAACCGGTCCGTTCCGCCGCCGTGCCCGAAGATCTCCCGCGCCACGGGCTGCAACGGCATCGGACCGACGCCGCCGCCCTCCTCCTCCGCGAGCACGGGCACCCGGTCCCGGCGGGTGGCGGCCACTTCGGCGAGGCGGGCCGCCGTGCGGCACTCGAAGACCTCCCGCGTGGTGAGCTCCAGGCCACGGGCCCGGGCCCGCGCGACCACCTGGAGGGAGCGCAGGCTGTCCCCGCCCACGGCGAAGAAGTCGTCGTCGGCGCCGACCCGGTCCACGCCGAGTACGTCCGCGTAGGCGGCGGTGATGATCGCCTCGGCCTCGTTGCGCGGTGCCCGGTAGCTCTCGCCCGTGAACTCCGGTTCGGGCAGGGCCGCGCGGTCCAGCTTGCCGGTCGAGGTGAGGGGCATCCGGCCGAGGACCACGAAGGCCGACGGCACCATGTAGTCGGGCAGCCGTGCCGCGACGAACTTGCGCAGCTCGGCGGCCGAGGCACCGGCGAGGACGTCCACATCGCCGATGCCACCGGCGCCGTCGTCACCGACGCCGCCCTCACCCGCGTACACCACGTACGCGACGAGCCGCCGCCCGCCGGAGGGCGTCTCCCGGCTGACCACCACCGCCTGGCCGACCGCGGGGTGCCGCATGCACGCGGCCTCGACCTCGGCCGTCTCGATGCGGAAGCCGCGCACCTTCACCTGGCCGTCGGCCCTGCCGACGCACTCCAGTTCGCCTCGCGCGTTGCGGCGGGCCAGGTCGCCCGTGCGGTACATCCGCTCGCCGGGTGGCCCGAACGGGTTGGCCACGTAGCGCTCGGCGGTCAGGTCCGGGCGTCCGTGGTAGCCGCGGCCCAGACAGGTCCCCACCACGTACAGCTCGCCGACCACGCCCTGCGGCACCGGGGCGAGCCCCGGGCCCAGCACGTAGGCCCGCATGTTGCCCAGCGGGGTGCCGATCGGCGCGACCTCGCCCGGCGTCCATTCCTCGGACGCGGGGAGGGAGTACGTGGTGGCGTAGAAGCTCTCGCTCTGCCCGTAGGAGTTGACGATCCGCACCCCGGGCAGGGCCTCGCGCACCTCCCGCACCAGCCGGGCCGGGAGCACGTCGCCCGCGAAGACGACGGTGCGTACGTCGGGCGCCTTCTCCAGGTGACCGATGAGTTCGCCGAAGACCGAGGGGACGGCGCTGATCACATGGCCGTTCCAGGAGTCCCGCTCGGCGAGGGCGAGCGCGTTCGGCACCACCTCGGCCGTGCCGCCGGTGGACAGGGTGGTCAGCAGCTCGAAGACCGAGACGTCGAAGTTGACCGAGGTGGCGGCCAGCATGCGCCACCCGGGCGGCGCGTCAAGGACACGCACCAGCTCCCGCACGCCGTTGACGACGTTGCGGTGGGTGATCGCCGCGCCCTTCGGCTTGCCCGTGGAGCCGGAGGTGTACATGACGTACGCCAGGTTGTCCGGACCGAGCGGTGCGTTCCGGGCCACGTCGTCCAGCGGCTCCTCGGAAGAGGGCCACCGCTCGCGGTGGTCGAGGTGGACGGCCGACATGTCGTTCCGCGGCAGCTCCTGCCAGGTCTCGGTGTCGGTGACCACGAAGCGCGCGGCCGCCTCGGACAGCACGGTCTCCGCCCGGGCACCGAGGTAGTTCGGGTCCATCGGCAGGTACGCGGCACCGGACTTGAGGATGCCCAGCAGGCCGACGACGAGGTCCTGGGTGCGGGGCAGCGCCAGTACCACCAGGTCCTCGGGCCCGGCGCCCCGCCGCGCCAGCTCCCGCGCGACGCCGTTCGCCAGGTCGTCGAGCTGCCGGTAGGTCAGTGTGCTCTCGCCGCAGACGACCGCGGGGGCGTCCGGGGTCCTCGCGACCTGGCCTTCGAACAGCTCCGGGATCGTCAGCTCGGGCACCGCCGTCGCGGTGTCGTTGAACCGGTTGAGCACTTGGTCCCGTTCGGCCGCGTCGAGCGCGTCGATGCCGCTGGTCCCGCGCTCCGGTTCGGCGACGAGCCGGCCGAGGACGCGCACGAACCGGTGCGCGATGTCCTCGGCCGTGGCCCTGTCGAACAGGTCGGTGGCGTACTCCAGGCGGCAGCGCGCTCCGCCCGAGCCGTTCGGGATGATGTCGAAGAAGAGGTCGAACTTGGCCGTCCTCGTCTCCAGCCTCTCGGCCCGGGCGTCGAGGCCGGGGAACTCCATCTCCGGCACGGGCGGCTGCCAGGCGAGCATCACCTGGAAGAACGGGTTGTAGGCGGTGGACCTGTCCGGGTTGAGGAGCTCCACCAGCCGCTCGAACGGCATGTCCTGGTTGTCGTACGCGGCGAGTGCCCGGTCGCGCACCCGCTGGAGCACCTGGCGGAAGGTGGGGTTTCCGGAGAGGTCGACGCGCAGCACCCAGGTGTTGACGAAGAAGCCGACGAGGTCCCGCAGCTCCTCGTCGGTGCGGCCCGCGATCGGTGCGCCGATCGGCACGTCGTCACCGCAGCCGAGGTGGTGCAGGAGGACCGCGAGCGCGGAGTGCATGACCATGGAGACCGTGGTGTCCGCCTGGGCGGCCAGCCGCTCCACGGACCGCAGCAGATCGGGGTCGATCGCGAAGGGGACCATGTCGCCGCGGTGGCTCATCGCCTTGGGGCGTCGGCGGTCGGTGGGTATGGCCAGCGGCTGGGCCAGATCGGCCAGCGTCTGCCGCCAGTACTCCAGTTGCCTCGCCGCCAGGCTCCGCGGGTCGGACTCGTCACCGAGCATGTCCCGCTGCCACAGCGTGTAGTCCGCGTACTGCACCGGAAGCGGCTCCCACGCCGGGGCGCGGCCCTCGGTGCGGGCCGCGTAGGCCATCAGGAGGTCGCGGAAGAGCGGCCCGAAGGACTCCCCGTCCACGGCGATGTGGTGCATGACCAGGACCATGGTGTGCTCGCGCGGTCCGCGTCGCAGCAGCTTGGCGCGGATCGGCACGTCGGCGGCGAGGTCGAAGGTGGCGGTGGCCACCTCGTCGACGGCCGCCGGTTCCGCCTCCTCGGTGACCTCGACGACCGGCAGGCCGAACGGCCTGCTGTCGAAGGGCAGCACCTGCTGGTGCGGAACGCCGTCGTCATCCTCGACGATCACCGTGCGCAGGGCCTCGTGCCGGTCGATGACATCGCGGAGCGCCGACTCCAGGGCGCCCACGTCCAGTTCGCCGGTGAGCCGCAGGGCGAAAGCGCCGTTGTACGTCGGCGAAGGGCCTTCGAACCGGTCCACGAACCACAGTCGGCGCTGCGCGAACGACAACGGGATCATTGTTCCTCCAAATCGAGGGAGCCACCAGGGAGCGCTCCGCCCTCAGTTCTGATCGAGTACCGCCAGCAGTTCGGCGTTGTAGAAGTCGTCGAAGGAACACGCACCGGAGACCGTCGAGAAGTACCGGTCGATCAGTTCCTGGTGACCGACCAGCTTCCGCAGCATCTCCGTGCGCCCCTGCGGCTTCAGTTCGGCCACGTTGAGCGCGCCCTGGTAGATGTCGGAGAAGGTCTCCTCCAGGTCTTCCTCGTAGTACCGCAGGGCCTCTTCGAGCGCCGCCTCGTCGTGCAGTCGCTCGCCGATGTGCCCGGTGAGCGACTGGGCCTGGAGAAAGGCGTCGGTGATGCCGCGCGCGGTGATGGAGTCCTTGTGGTGGACCGCGTCACCGAGCAGCACCCATCCGGGCCCGTAGGCCTTGCGGAAGTAGTTCTCCTGGTGGCCGGTGCCGTACAGCTGCTCCACGCGCTCGCCCGCCGACATCCGTTCGGACAACTCGCGGCTCGTCGAGCGGACGGCTTCGAGATAGGCGGGTTCCACTGCCTTGCGTACCTCGGAGAACTCGTCCTGCGGGAAGTACGTCATGATCAGCGTGAGGCCGTCGTGCGTGGGGGCGGCGACGATCCAGCGTCCGGGGCGCTCGTACAGCTCGAAGCCCGCGGGAACCCCGGCCCAGTAGCTGTAGTAGACGCAGCTCATGCGCGGGTGCTCGACCACGTTCCGGGCGCCGGCCTTGCGGGCCACGAGCGAGCGCATGCCGTCGGCGCCGACGACCAGCCGCGCCCGCTCCGTCGCCTCGGCGCCACCGGGCGTCGTGTACCGCACGCCCACGACCCGGTCGCCTTCGAAGACCAGGTCGGTGACCGCGCAGGACTCCCGCAGCTCCACCCCCGACGCCACGGCACCCTCGGCGAGGATGGGGTCGAGCACGAACCGCCTCGGCGCGTAGGTCGTGCGGTGGCCGTCGACGGGCAGGGAGAAGCCGTCGAGACGGACGCCGGGGCCCTCGTAGCTCTCGTGGTCGATCGGCGGGCAGCCGGTGTCGCGGAGCTTGTCGAGCAGCCCCCACCGGCCGAGCAGCGCGACTCCCGGCTGGTGGATGTAGTGCGAGGACAGCGTGTCCTGCGGGAACCGCGCCTTCTCCAAGAGCAGGACGCGGTATCCCTGCCGGGCGAACAGCATGGCCGCCGGTGAACCCGCACAGCGGGCCCCTATGACAATGACGTCGAACATGGCGCCTCTCCGATCAGGTGGTCTTCGCACCCATGGATTCGATGTACTCGGAAATCGACGCCACCGTCGGGTTGAGGAACATCTGGTCGACCGGAACCTCGACGTCCAGTTCCTCGATGTAAGCCATCTGGATTTTGGCCATGATCACGGACTGGCCGCCCAGGGCGAAGAAATCGTCGTCGACCGCTATGTCGTCGCGCTGGAGTTCCCGGCACCAGATGCCGCGCACCCTTTCGGCAATCATCACAATCCCTTCAATCGGTCGACCAGTGCCGCGCGGTCCGCTTTTCCGTGCGGACTCAAGGGAAGTCGCGGGATATTGAGGAACCGGGCCGGAACCATGGAGCGCGGCAGCGTCTCGAGGAGGCGCGGGCGCACGTCGTCCTCCGCGAGCTCGGCTCCCGCCGGGACGAGGAACGCGATCAGCTCCGCCTCACCCGCCTCGGTGTACCTCGCCACCACGGCGGCCTCCCGCACCCCGGCGAGCCTGCCGAGCGCGCGCTCTACGTCGGTGGGGTCGATGCGCATGCCCCGCACCTTCACCTGGGCGTCCATCCGGCCGGCGACGACCAGGTCCCCGGCCTCGTTCACCCGGCCGCGATCGCCCGTGCGGTACAGCCTGCGCGGCGCACCGTCGATCACGGCCGTCGTGAACCGCTCGGATTCGGGGCCCGTGCCGCCCAGGTAGCCCGCGCCTACGCCGGTCCCGGAGATGCAGACCTCGCCGTACTCCCCCGCTCCGACACCGCGCATCCGCTCGTCGAGGAGGTGGATCTGGGTGTTGTACGCCGGCCTGCCGACCGGTGCGGTGTCGTGTTCGCCCGGCCGGTAATCGGCGAGGTCGTACGAGGTCGCGACATCCGTGCACTCGGCGACGCCGTACTGGTGCAGGAGGGTGCACGTATTGCCCTCGCGGCGCGCCCAGTCGATGATCCGTTCGACCTTCAGCGGCTCCCCGCCGAAGAGCACGTAGTCCAGTCGGCTGAGCACCTCGTCCCCGCGTGCGGTCTCCCAGTCCACCAGCAGGTACAGCGTGCTCGAAGCGCAGTGCACCGTGCGTATCCCGTGCTCACGGAGCATGCGGTAGGCCATCGCCGCGTCGAAGTTCCGGCTCGCCATCAGGTGTTGGGTGGCGCCGCAGAACAGCGGCGTCATCAGGCTGCGCTGGGAGAGGTCGAAGCCGAACGCGCTGACCACGAGGTTGTGCGAGCCGCGGTCCAGGCCGTACTCGAGCGCCAGCCAGTTCATCAGGTTGAACCAGCCCTCGTGCCGCACCGCGGTCAGCTTCGGTGTGCCGGTCGACCCGGAGGTGAAGACCGCGTAGCACACGTCGTCCCCGGTGACCGCGGTCTCGGGGTCGGTGGCCGGGAGGCCTGCCAAGTGATCGGTCAACTGCTCGAAGCCGACGATCTCGACGGCCGCCGACTCGACCAGGGGGGCGGTGGCCGGGGAGGCCACGATCAGGGCGAGGCCGGGGACCTGCCCCAGCAGCAGGCGCAGTCTCGCCGCCGGGTAGGACGGGTCGAACGGTACGTAGGCCGCGCCCGCCTTCAGCGTGCCGAGGATGGCGACGACCATGTCGACCGAGTAGTCGAGGCAGACCCCGACCCTCGCCCCCCGGCCGTGGCCGCGCGCGATGAGGAAGTGCGCGAACCGGTTGGCCCGGGCGTTCAGTTCCGCGTACGTCACCTGACGCCCGGCGCAGAAGACGGCGACGGCGTCGGGGGTGGCCGCCGCGTGCGCCTCGAACCGCTTGTGGACGACGGGTGTCGCGGGCAGGGCAACCCGCTTTCCCTGAAGGATCATCAACTGACTCCGATGTGGAGGTGTCCGGTCGGGCGGGCCCCCGGCGTGCCACGGGGAACGGAGCGGGCCGGGCGGTCAGGCGGTGCGCCGGTCGGCGGCGTCGAGCACCTGGGTCACCCACTTGTCGACGGGCAGACCATGCGCGGCGGCCACCTTGGAGTAGAAGTCCAGTTGACCCGCGGACAGTTCGATGGTGAGCGTGGTGACCTGGGGCGCGGGCTCGTCGGCGGAGTCCGGCCGCTCCGCGGGCCGGGGCGCCTCCCGCTTCCCGGCGCCGTCACCGCTCGGGGGGATGCCGGCCTGCTCGGACTGCTCGGACTGTTCGGCCAGGCTGGCACGGACCGCCCTGCGGAGTTCGTTGCGCGACCACTTCTGCTGCTCGGCCTTGCGCAGCCAGTAGTCCTGCTCGGCCGGCGACAAGCGGGTCACCTCGGCGTGGTGGGCGAAGCTCAGGCTCTCCCGCCTGCGGCGGTGCTCGAACCGTCGGGCCACCCAGGCGTAGTTGCGCAGGGTCTGGTAGTCGAGCCCGGTCCTCTCGACCGCCTCCCGGTACCGGCGCCATCCGTAGGCGGCCTCACCGAAGATCAGCCAGTCGCCGAGCCACCACGCCGAGGAGTTCGTGAGCTCGCGCAGATTGGTGCCGATCCGTTCCCAGGACCGTTCCGACAGGTTCTGCGGAAAGGTCATCCCCGTCTTCCGCGCCTGCGCCTGTTCCCCCACGAAGGAGAGAACCACATCGCGCTGCGCGAGTTCACCGCCGGTGCTCGCCGGCCCGGTCCGGCAGCTGCTCGCCGTTCTCACTCCGCCGCCATGGCCTGCCGCAGGCTCCTGGGCCGCAAGTCGGTCCAGTGCCGCTCCACGTACTCCAGGCACTCGCCCCTGGCCGCCTCGCCGAAGACCACCCGCCAGCCCGCGGGCACCTCGGCGAAGACCGGCCACAGGGAGTGCTGGTCCTCGTCGTTGGCCAAGACGTAGAAGCTGCCGTCCTCGTCATCGAAAGGGTTCGTGCTCATTGCCACCATCCTTAATCGCCACGGGGTTTCCCGACGTCACGGAGTTTCCCGACGTCAGGAGTTTCCCGAAGTCACGGAGTTTCCCGAAGTCACGGGGTGTTCCGAATTCGGAAATCGACAGGGCCGCGCACCGGTTCGCGGATCGGCGTCGTCCTGTCGACAGGACACCGGGCATCCGCGGCCACCCTGGAATGCTGACGCCACGCTAGGACCCGGCCCACCCAGGCCGCAAGGACGGGGGAATTTCCGCACTCCCGGCCATCCGACCGCACCTGTATCCCACTGGGGTTCTGTGCCACGATGGCCGAGCGGTGGGCCGTAACCGGCACACTTGAATGTGAATTTGAGCAATCTGCTCCTACCAAGGCGACCGAGAGAACGCGCGGTGAATGACGCGCCCGCGCGGGTGTCCCGCCAGAGCCCGGTCCCCGAGTGAAGGAATTCCTGTATGGACGCATTGGCCGAAGCCGTGCTCGCGGGTGCTTCACCTGACGAACTGATGCGGGAGGACGTGCCCGGCGAGTACCTGGCCGCGTATCTGCACGCGGACGACACCCGGATGTTCGGCGACGTCCCGGACAAGGACGTACGCCGCTCCCTTCGGGTCGGCCGGGTGCCGATGCCCGAGCTGGCACCGGACGAGGCGCTGGTCGCGGTCATGGCCAGCTCCGTCAACTACAACACCGTCTGGTCGGCGACGTTCGAACCGCTGCCCACCTTCGACTTCCTGCGCCGCTTCGGCCGCCAGGGCGGGTACGCCGCCCGGCACGACCGGCCGCACCACGTGCTCGGCTCGGACGGCGCCGGTGTGATCGTGCGTGTCGGCGCGGGCGTGCGGCACTGGCGCGTCGGCGACCACGTCGTCGTCTCCCCGTCCTACGTGGACGACCAGGAGCCCGCGACCCACGCCGACGGGATGCTCGGCGCGGAGCAGCGCGTGTGGGGCTTCGAGACCAACTTCGGCGGTCTGGCCCATTACGCGGTGGTACGGGTCAACCAGCTGGTGCCCAAGCCCGCGCACCTGTCCTGGGAGGAGGCCGCTTCCGTGCCGCTGTGCGGCAGCACCGCCTACCGGATGCTGGTCGGCGACCGCGGTGCGCGCATCAAGCAGGGCGACATCGTGCTGATCTGGGGGGCGACCGGCGGTCTCGGCGCCTACGCGGTGCAGTTGGTGAAGGCGGGCGGCGGTATCCCCGTCGGCGTGGTGAGCTCGGAGGAGAAGGCGCGCGCGCTGCGCCGGCTGGGCTGCGACGTGGTCATCAACCGCAACGACATCGGCCTCGGCCACCGGGTCCCGACCCCGGAGGAGGCCATCGCCCTCGGCAAGCAACTCGGCAGGCGGATCCGGGCCGAGGTCGGCGAGGACCCGCATGTGGTGTTCGACTACATCGGCGCCGCCACCTTCGGCATCTCGGTCTTCGTGGTGCGCAAGGGCGGCACGGTCATCACCTGCGGGTCCAGCACCGGCTACCAGCACCAGTACGACAACCGCTATCTGTGGATGCACCTCAAACGGATCATCGGCAGCCACGCGGCCAACTGGCAGGAGCTGCAGGAGTGCAACCGGCTGGTGCAGCTGGGCAAGCTCGTCCCCGCGCTCTCCACGGTGTTCCCGCTCGACGAGATCGGCGAGGCCGCACGGCTGGTGCAGAACAACGGGCACACCGGCAAGGTCGGGGTGCTGTGTCTGGCCCCGCACACCGGGCTCGGGGTCACCGACCCCGCGTCGCGCGCCCGGTTCGGCGCTGACCGGCTCACCCCGCTCTGGGA
>NZ_WMBF01000146.1:0-13947 GCF_019400875.1 Streptomyces anatolicus
TCCCCCTACGGCGCCTCCAAGCTCGCCGTCGACCACATGATCACCGGCGAGGCCACCGCCCACGGCCTCGCCGCCGTCTCCCTGCGCTACTTCAACGTCGCGGGCGCATACGGCCAGTTCGGCGAGCGCCACGACCCCGAGTCGCACCTCATCCCGCTCGTCCTCCAGGTCGCCCAGGGCAGGCGCGAGGCGATCAGCGTCTACGGCGACGACTACCCGACCGACGACGGCACCTGCGTACGCGACTACATCCACGTCGCCGACCTCGCCGAGGCCCACCTCCTCGCCGTCGAGGCCGCCACCCCCGGCGAGCACCTGATCTGCAACCTCGGCAACGGCAACGGCTTCTCCGTGCGACAGGTCATCGAGACCGTCCGCCAGGTCACCGGCCACCCGATCCCCGAGGTGATCGCCCCGCGCCGCGACGGTGACCCCGCCGTGCTCGTCGCCTCCGCCGCCACCGCGCGCCAGAAGCTCGGCTGGCAGCCGTCCCGCCCGGACCTCGCGGGCATCGTCGCCGACGCCTGGGCGTTCGCCCAGCGAGAGGGGTAGCACATGGCAAGGGCAGCCGAAGTCGCCGCGCGCTTCGAGGAGTTGTACGGGTACGCGCCGGACGGCGTCTGGTCGGCGCCCGGCCGCGTCAACCTCATCGGCGAGTACACGGACTTCAACGAGGGCTTCGTGCTGCCGCTCGCCCTCCCGCACACCGCAGTCGCCGCCGTCGCCCGGCGCACCGACGGCGTCCTGCGGCTGCACTCCGCCGACCTCGACGCCCCGCTCGCCGAAGTGCGCGTCGACGAGCTGACCCCGCTCTCCGACGGCGGCTGGGCCGCCTACCCCGCCGGGGTCGTCTGGGCGCTGCGGGAGGCCGGCCACCCGGTCACCGGCGCCGATCTGCATCTGTCCTCGACGGTCCCGACGGGCGCGGGCCTCTCGTCCTCGGCGGCCTTGGAGGTCGTCACCGCGCTCGCCCTCGACGAGCTTTTCGGCCTCGGCCTCACCCGGCCCGAGCTTGCCGTCCTGGCCCAGCGCGCCGAGAACGCCTTCGTCGGCGTCCCCTGCGGCGTCATGGACCAGACGGCGTCGGCGTGCTGCACCGACGGCCACGCCCTGCACCTGGACTGCCGCGACCTGTCCCTGCGCCACGTCCCCTTCGACCTGGCCGCCCAGGGCCTGCGCCTCCTCGTCGTGGACACCCGCGTCAAGCACGCGCTCGGCGACGGCGCCTACGCGGAGCGCCGCGCCGGGTGCGAGGCGGGCGCCCGGGCCCTCGGCGTCAGCCACCTGCGGGACATCGCGTACGAGGAACTGCCCGCCGCGCTCGCGGATCTGACGAGCGACAAGGTCCGCCGCTATGTCCGGCACGTCGTCTCCGACAACCACCGCGTCGCACAGGTCATCGGCCTCCTGGACGCCGGTGACGTCCGCGCGATCGGCCCCGTACTCACCGATGGCCACGCCTCGCTCCGCGACGACCTGCGCATCTCCTGCCCGGAGCTGGACCTGGTGGTGAGCACCGCGAACGCGGCGGGCGCGCTCGGCGCCCGGATGACCGGCGGCGGCTTCGGCGGCTCGGCGATCGTCCTGGTGGAGAGCGGCGCCTCGGACGCGGTGGCCAAGTCCGTCCTCGACGCCTTCGCAGCGGCGGGCTTCGCGGCGCCGCGCGTGTTCCCCGCGGTGGCGTCGGCGGGGGCCCGCAGGGAGGCCTAGGCCGGTCCGGAACGGGCCCTAGGCCAGCCGCTTGGTGAGCGTGAACTCCTTGACGCCCTCGGGGTAGTCGGGGATCACGCACACCAGGTCGTACCCCTGATTGCGGTAGAAGCCCGGCGCCTGGAAGTCCCAGGTCTCCACCCGGGAGTTGCGGCAGCCCCGCTCCTCGCGGGCCACCCGCTCCGCCTCGGCGAGCAGCCGGGAGCCGAGGCCCGCCCCGCGGTGCCGGTCGTCGACCCAGAGGTAGTCGACGTGGAGCCAGCGGGCCCAGGTGTGCGCGGCGAGTCCGGCCGCGAGGCCGCCCGCCTCGTCCAACGCCCAGAGCGCCAGGGGGACTTCCTGGTCATCGACCGTGCCGCGCAGGGCGCGGATCGCCGGGGACGCCGCCGTGTTCGTCGCGGCGAGCCGCGAACGAAGCAGAGCAAGCCGCTCTTTGTCGACTCCTGTCTCCATGCGAAACACACGGCTCACCATAAACGCGCCGGACAATCAGTTCTGCAAATTACCTTCCGCTCCAGGCGTGCGGCCCTACTCTGAAGACCAGTGCCGGTGGGGGCCGGCGCCGATCAGGGGGCGAGACAGTCGGGTACGACGCCCGGCATGGGGGCAGCAGTGACCGCGCGGCGGCGGCCGTGCGGCTGTGTCGACCCCTGTTCCGGGCGCCGTACCCGCTCCGATCGTTCTCCGACGTATTCGACGGGGGTATCCCCTGCTCCTTGCGGGAGCGCGGGAAAGGGGGTTTCTGTGGTTCGTATCCGAGTTCTGGTCGTCGACGACCATCGCATCTTCGCCGAGTCGCTGGCGGCCGCGCTGGCCGCCGAACCCGACGTCGAGGTCTCCGCGGCGGGCAGCGGGCCCGCCGCGCTGCGCTGCCTGGAGCGTTCGGTCGCCGAAGGCCGCAGATACGACGTCCTGCTCGTCGACGCCGACCTCGGCGCCACCGCGAGCGCGCTCCAGGGCACCCGCCCCCAAGCTCTCGGCTTCGCTCGAGCAGGGGGGACCCCCGTCGCCGCCCCGGTCCAGGACGCCAACGCGGACGGGCTCGTCGACGGCATCTCCCTGGTCGCCGGCGTCCGCACCGGCCAGCCCGCGGTGCGCACGGTCGTGCTCGCCGAGAAGGACGACCCGCGCCGCGCGGCCCTCGCGCTCCAGGCGGGCGCCTCGGGCTGGGTCGCCAAGGACTGCTCGCTCTCCCGCCTCCTGACGGTCATACGAGGCGTGCTCAGGGACGAGACGCATCTGCCGCCCGCCCTGCTCACCGGCGTCCTGCGCGAGCTGACGGCCGCCCGCAAGCACCGCACCGAGTCCGAGCGCCTGGTGGAGTCCCTGACCCCGCGCGAGCGCGAGGTGCTGCGCTGCATGGTGGCGGGCCTGGGCAGGAAGGCCGTCGCCGAACGCCTCTTCCTCTCCCCGCACACGGTGCGTACGCACATGCAGAACGTCCTGGGCAAGCTCGGCGTCCACTCCACGCTCGCGGCGGTCGCGCTCGCCCGGCGCGCGGGCGTCGGCCCGGTCGACCTAGCCGGGGATGTTGTCGAACGGGGCGGTCAACTGGCGTAGCAGCCCGGCCAGTTCACCCCGCTGGGCGCGGGAGAGCTCCGCGAGGATGGCCCGCTCCTGCGCGAGGAGTCCGGCCAGGGCCTGGTCCGCGCGGTCCCGGCCCTCGGCGGTGAGCCGCACGAGCACGCCGCGCCGGTCGCTCGGGTCGGGCAGCCGCTCGACGAGCCCCTTCTTGGCGAGGCGGTCGATGCGGTTCGTCATCGTGCCGGAGGTCACCAGGGTCTGCGTCAGGAGCTGGCCGGGGGAGAGCTGATAGGGCGCGCCCGCACGCCGCAGCGACGTCAGGACGTCGAACTCCCAGGGCTCCAGATTGTGCTCGGAGAAGGCGAGTCTGCGGGCGCGGTCCAGGTGCCGTGCGAGCCTGCTCACGCGGCTGAGCACCTCAAGTGGCTCCACGTCGAGGTCCGGGCGCTCCCTGCGCCACGCCGCGACCAGCCGATCGACCTCGTCCTCCATGACGATCAGTGTAGGGGGTCTGTCGACGTGAAGTCTCTTGACGTCAAGATACTTAGCGGTGAGGATGGTGGGGGAAGAGCGTGAACGCGTAAGCCGCCGTCTTCTGGGAGGCCCCTCATGTCCGCCGCCGCAGCCGCCGCCACCTGGGATCCGCACCAGTACCTGCGCCACTCCGACCACCGGACCCGGCCCTTCGCCGACCTCCTGGGCCGCGTCCCCGGCCTGCCCGCCGCCGAAGGCCGCCCGCCCCGCATCGCCGACCTCGGCTGCGGGCCCGGCGACGCCACGCGGCTGCTCGCGCGGAGGTGGCCCGACGCGCACATCACCGGTCTCGACAACTCCCCGCAGATGCTGGCCGAGGCCGAGCGGTTCGCCGGGCCCACGGACGGCGGCGGACGCCTGGACTTCGCCGCCGCCGACGCGACGGAGTGGGCGCCGCCCCCGGGGACATACGACCTGATCCTCTCCAACGCCACCCTCCAGTGGGTGCCGGACCACGCCGACTCCTTCCCCGCCTGGATCACCGCGCTCACCCCCGGCGGCACGTTCGCCTTCCAGGTGCCCGGCAACTTCGACGCCCCCAGCCACGTGCTGATGCGGGAGCTGAGCGGGTCCGCGCGCTGGCGGGACCGGCTCGGCGGGCAGCTGCGCCACGCGGACGCCGTCCTGACGCCCGGGGCCTATCTGGAGCGGCTTGCGGGGCTCGGCTGCGAGGTCGACGCCTGGGAGACGACGTATCTGCACGTCCTTGAGGGCCCGGACCCCGTCCTCGACTGGGTCAAGGGCACGGGCCTGCGCCCTGTCCTGACCGCGCTCGGGGACGACGCGGAGGCGAGGGAGGCGTTCCTCGCGGAGTACGGGGCGCTCCTGCGCGAGGCGTACCCCGCCATGGACCAGGGCACGGTCTTCCCGTTCCGGCGGGTGTTCGCGGCGGCGCGCAGGGGGGACGCCTGATGCTCACGGCCATCGACCACGTCCAACTGGCCGCCCCTCCGGGCAGCGAACCGCTCCTGCGTACGTACTACGTAGACGTGCTCGGCATGACGGAGACCCCCAAGCCACCTGCCCTCGCGGCGCGCGGCGGCTGCTGGTTCGAAGCGGGCGGCGTGCGCCTGCACCTGGGCGTCGAGGAGGACTTCAGCCCCGCGAGGAAGGCGCACCCGGGGCTGCGGGTGCGGGACATCCAGACGTACGCGGCCCGGCTGACGGCACGGGGCGCGGAGGTCACCTGGGACGAGAACCTGCCGGGCCACCGGCGCTTCTACTCCCGGGACCCGGCCGGCAACCGCCTCGAATTCCTCGAACCCTCGCCCCCGGAAGCCGTCAGCTCTTGCGGTGGCCTATCAGGCGGGGCTTTGGTTCCAGGCCGTCCAGGCCGTGCCACGCCAGGTTGACGAGGTGGGCCGCCACCTCCGCCTTCTTCGGCTTGCGGACGTCCAGCCACCACTGGCCCGTCAGCGCGACCATGCCGACCAGCGCCTGCGCGTACAGCGGCGCCAGCTTCTGGTCGAAGCCCCGGCCCTTGAACTCCTGGCCCAGGATGTCCTCGACCTGCGTGGCGATATCGGAGATGAGGGAGGCGAAGGTGCCCGTGGACTGGGCGACGGGGGAGTCGCGGACCAGGATGCGGAAGCCGTCCGTGTACGTGTCGATGTAGTCGAGCAGGGCGAACGCGGCCTGTTCGAGGAGTTCCCGGGGGTGCCCGGCGGTCAGCGCGCTGGTCACCATGTCCAGGAGCTGGCGCATCTCACGGTCCACCACGACCGCGTACAGGCCCTCCTTGCCGCCGAAGTGCTCGTACACCACCGGCTTGGAGACCCCGGCCTTCGCCGCGATCTCCTCCACCGACGTGCCCTCGAACCCCTTCGCGGCGAAGAGCGTGCGGCCGATGTCCAGCAACTGCTCCCGGCGCTCGGCACCCGTCATCCGGGTGCGGCGGGTGCGCCGGGGCTGCTTCTCTTTGCCGGCAGGGCTGGAATTGCTGGAGTCGGTCGCCACGTCGTCCATCATGCCGCGTCAGCGGCCTGTGGCTGGCGGCGGGCGTCGATGCGGTCCTTCGAGGGCCACCGCACGTCGTACGCCCAGCCGAGCCGCTCGCACCAGCGGATGATCCGCGCGGAGGAGTCGAGCTGCCCCTTCAGCACGCCGTGCCGCGCCGACGTCGGGTCGGCGTGGTGGAGGTTGTGCCAGGACTCGCCGCAGGACAGCACCGCGAGCCACCACACGTTGCCCGAGCGGTCACGCGACTTGAAGGGCCGCTTGCCGACCGCGTGGCAGATGGAGTTGATCGACCAGGTCACGTGGTGCAGCAGCGCCACACGGACCAGCGAGCCCCAGAAGAACGCCGTGAAGGCACCCCACCACGACATCGTCACCAGGCCGCCGACCAGCGGCGGAATGGCCAGCGAGACGATCGTCCAGAACAGGAACTGCCGGGAGATGGCGCGGATCACCGGGTCCTTGACCAGGTCCGGCGCGTACTTGTCCTGCGGGGTCCGCTCCTCGTCGAACATCCAGCCGATGTGCGCCCACCACAGCCCCTTCATCAGGGCCGGGACCGTCTCACCGAAACGCCACGGCGAGTGCGGGTCACCCTCCGCGTCCGAGAACTTGTGGTGCTTGCGGTGGTCGGCCACCCAGCGCACGACCGGGCCCTCCACGGCCATCGAACCGGCGACCGCGAGCGCGATCCGCAGCGGGCGCTTCGCCTTGAAGGCGCCGTGCGTGAAGTAGCGGTGGAAGCCGATCGTGATGCCGTGGCAGCCCAGGTAGTACATGAAGACGAGCAGGCCGAGATCGAGCCAGCTCACCCCCCAGCCCCAGGCGAGCGGAATCGCCCCGAGCAGGGCGACGAACGGGACGACGATGAACAGGAGCAGCGCCAGCTGTTCGAGGGACCGCTTCTGCTCACCGCCCAGGGTCGCGGGCGGCAGGGTGCCGGTGGAGTCCGCCCCCTGGGCGGGAGCGGCGTGGATCACATCGGTCTCGGAAGGCGCATCGGAAGCTGTCGTCATGGGCACGTCCCCTAGGGGGTCGAGGGTCAAGGTCGAGAGAGAGCGGTGCACAGGCACGGGTACCGCTTCCTACGGTTCCGTAACCTACGGCGACGTAAGTATGGCAGCGCGGAGCGTCCGGGCAAGTGGCGGATCGTTTCGGCGGGCGACGGGGCGTTGCGGCGAGCGGCGGACCGTTTCGGCACGTGGCGGGGCGTCTCGGCACGTGGCCGGAACTTCCCTGGCACGAAGTGACACCTATCCTTGGAAACGGTCGGACAGCGCGGTCCGCTCTGAATCTCCCCGGATCCTTACCGGGACCCCTCCCAGACGAGCTTCAAACACTGCAAGGAGCCGCACCTGTGAGCAGTGCCGACGACCAGGGCCGTCAGGCCACCAGCCCCGCCAGCGCCGAGCTGCGCGCCGACATCCGCCGCCTCGGCGACCTGCTGGGCGAGACCCTCGTACGCCAGGAGGGTCCCGAACTCCTCGAACTGGTCGAGAAGGTCCGCCACCTCACGCGCGAGGACGGCGAGGCCGCCGCCAAGCTGCTCGGCGGGACGGAACTGGAGACCGCGGCCAAGCTGGTCCGCGCCTTCTCCACCTACTTCCACCTGGCGAACGTCACCGAACAGGTCCACCGCGGCCGCGAGCTGCGCGCCCGGCGCGCCGCCGAGGGCGGACTGCTCGCCCGCACCGCGGACCGCCTCAAGGACGCCGACCCCGAGCACCTGCGCCAGACCGTCCAGCACCTCAACGTGCGGCCGGTCTTCACCGCGCACCCCACCGAGGCGGCCCGCCGCTCGGTCCTCAACAAGCTCCGGCGCGTCGCCGAACTCCTCGAGACCCCGGTCATCGAGTCCGACCGGCGCCGCCACGACACCCGTCTGGCCGAGAACATCGACCTGGTGTGGCAGACCGACGAGCTGCGTGTCGTGCGCCCGGAACCCGCCGACGAGGCCCGCAACGCCATCTACTACCTCGACGAGCTGCACGCCGGCGCCGTCGGGGACGTACTGGAGGACCTCACATCGGAGCTGGAGCGCGTCGGCGTCCAGCTGCCCGAGGGCACCCGCCCCCTCAGCTTCGGCACCTGGATCGGCGGCGACCGCGACGGCAACCCGAACGTGACGCCCGCCGTCACCTGGGACGTCCTGATCCTCCAGCACGAGCACGGCATCAACGACGCGCTCGACATGATCGACGAGCTGCGCGGCTTCCTCTCCAACTCCATCCGCTACACCGGAGCCACCGACGAGCTGAAGGCCTCCCTCCAGGGCGACCTGGAGCGGCTGCCCGAGATCAGCCCCCGCTACAAGCGGCTCAACGCCGAGGAGCCGTACCGGCTCAAGGCCACCTGCATCCGGCAGAAGCTGGAGAACACCAAGCAGCGCCTCGCCAAGGGCACCGCCCACGAGCCCGGCCGCGACTACCTCGGCACGAGCGAGCTGCTGGAGGACCTGACGCTGATCCAGACCTCCCTGCGCGAGCACAAGGGCGCCCTCTTCGCCGACGGCCGGATGAACCGCACCATCCGCACGCTCGCCGCGTTCGGCCTCCAGCTGGCCACGATGGACGTACGCGAACACGCCGACGCCCACCACCACGCGCTCGGCCAGCTCTTCGACCGCCTCGGCGAGGAGTCGTGGCGCTACACGGACATGCCCCGCGAGTACCGCCAGAAGCTCCTCGCCAAGGAGCTGCGCTCGCGGCGGCCGCTCGCGCCGTCCCCGGCCCCGCTGGACGCCGCCGGTGAGAAGACCCTCGGCGTCTTCCTCACCGTCAAGAAGGCCCTCGAGGTCTTCGGCCCCGAGGTCATCGAGTCGTACATCATCTCGATGTGCCAGGGCGCCGACGACGTCTTCGCCGCCGCCGTCCTCGCCCGCGAGGCCGGCCTCATCGACCTGCACGCGGGCTGGGCCAAGATCGGCATCGTGCCGCTCCTGGAGACCACCGACGAGCTGCGCGCCGCCGACGTCATCCTCGACGAGATGCTCGCCGACCCTTCGTACCGGCGTCTGGTCGCGCTCCGGGGTGACGTCCAGGAGGTCATGCTCGGGTACTCGGACTCGTCCAAGTTCGGCGGCATCACCACCAGCCAGTGGGAGATCCACCGGGCGCAGCGGCGGCTGCGTGACGTCGCGCACCGGTACGGGGTGCGGCTGCGGCTCTTCCACGGCCGTGGCGGCACCGTCGGCCGTGGCGGCGGCCCCTCGCACGACGCGATCCTCGCCCAGCCCTGGGGCACCCTGGAGGGCGAGATCAAGGTGACCGAGCAGGGCGAGGTCATCTCCGACAAGTACCTGGTGCCCTCGCTGGCCAGGGAGAACCTGGAGCTGACCGTCGCGGCCACGCTCCAGGCCTCCGCCCTGCATACGGCGCCGCGCCAGTCCGACGAGGCCCTTGCCCGCTGGGACGCGGCGATGGACGTCGTCTCGGACGCCGCGCACTCCGCCTACCGGCGGCTCGTCGAGGACCCGGACCTGCCGACGTACTTCCTCGCGTCGACGCCGGTCGACCAGCTCGCCGACCTGCACCTCGGCTCCCGGCCCTCGCGCCGCCCCGGCTCGGGCGTCTCGCTCGACGGCCTGCGGGCCATTCCGTGGGTGTTCGGCTGGACCCAGTCGCGGCAGATCGTGCCCGGGTGGTTCGGTGTGGGGTCAGGCCTCAAGGCGTTGCGGGAGTCCGGGCTCGACACCGTGCTCGACGAGATGCACGAGCACTGGCACTTCTTCCGGAACTTCCTCTCCAATGTGGAGATGACGCTGGCCAAGACGGATCTGCGGATCGCGCAGCACTACGTCGACACTCTCGTCCCGGACGAGTTGAAGCACGTTTTCGACACGATCAGGGAAGAGCATGAGCTGACCGTTCGTGAGGTGCTGAGGGTTACCGGGGAGGATGAGCTTCTTGGGTCCCACTCGGCGCTTCGGCGGACCTTTGCGATTCGGGACGCCTATCTTGACCCGATCTCTTATCTGCAGGTTGCGCTGCTCAAGCGGCAGCGGGACGCGCAGGCCGCCGGCCAGGAGGCTGATCCGTTGCTGGGGCGGGCCCTGCTTCTTACCGTTAACGGGGTTGCGGCTGGGTTGCGGAATACCGGCTGACTCCTCCTGCGGGGGCGTGGGGGCTGGTCGCGCAGTTCCCCGCGCCCCTTCGGGGGCGCTCCTGCTCAGGAGTTGTACGTGCTCTGGGCTCGTTCCAGGCCCTCGGTGATCAAGGCCTCCACCGCGTCCGCCGCGCGGTCCACGAAGTAGTCCAGTTCCTTGCGTTCCGGGGACGAGAAGTCCTTCAGTACGAAGTCCGCGACCTGCATCCGGCCCGGCGGGCGGCCGATGCCGAAGCGGACCCGGTGGTAGTCGGGGCCCATCGCCTTCGTCATCGACTTCAGGCCGTTGTGGCCGTTGTCGCCGCCGCCCAGCTTCAGCCGCAGCATGCCGTAGTCGATGTCCAGCTCGTCGTGGACCGCGACGATGTGCTCCGTCGGCACCTTGTAGAAGTCGCGCAGCGCCGTCACGGGGCCACCCGAGACGTTCATGTACGACATGGGCTTCACGAGGATCACCCGGCGGCTCGCGGGACCGGGCGCCCCGATCCGGCCCTCGACCACCTGGGCCTGCGCCTTCGCGGCCCGCTTGAACTTGGCGCCGATGCGGTGCGCGAGCAGGTCGGCCACCATGAAACCCACGTTGTGCCGGTTCATGGCGTACTCGGGGCCGGGATTGCCGAGGCCCGCGATGAGCCAAGGGGCGTTGGCGTCGGTCGTCACGTGCGTGTCTCCTTCATACGCGGCAGCCGCCGCCCCCCGAGGGAGCGGCGGCTGCCGTGCCGAATGTACGTCGCGAGGATCAGGCCTCGGCGGACGCGTCGCCCTCGGCGGAGTCGGCCGGGGCCTCCTCGGCCTGGGCGGCCAGGACCTGGAGGACGACCGCGTCCTCGTCGATCGCCAGCTTGGAGCCGGACGGCAGCGGGATGTCCTTGGCGAGGATGGACGCGCCGGCCTCGAGGCCCGCGATGGAGACGGTGACCTCGGTCGGGATGTGCGTGGCCTCGGCCTCGACCGGCAGCGTGCTCAGGACGTGCTCGAGGAGGTTGCTGCCCGGGGCCAGCTCGCCCTCGGTGTGGACCGGGATCTCGACCGTGACCTTCTCGCCGCTGCGCACGAGCAGCAGGTCGACGTGCTTGAGGATGCCCTGACGGAGGGCGTCACGCTGCACGGCCTTCGGGATCGCCAGCTGGGTCTTCTGGCCGTCGACGTCCAGGGAGATCAGGACGTTCGGGGTACGCAGGGCGAGCAGCAGCTCGTGGCCCGGCAGGGTCAGGTGGACCGGGTCGGCGCCGTGGCCGTAGAGAACGCCGGGAACCTTGTTCTCGCGGCGGATGCGGCGCGAGGCGCCCTTGCCGAACTCGTTGCGGGTCTCGGCGGAGATCTTGACCTCGGACATGTGCACTCCTCGTACAACAGGTGTCGGATGGGGTTACCCGGCCATACGACTGGCCTGCTACGAAGAGCGCGTCGATAACGGACCGCCCCACCAAAAAGGTGAGGCCTCCCTCGCCGAGCAACTTCAGCAGTCTACTCGGCCGGGAGGCCACACCCAAAAGGATCTCTACTGCTCCTCGAAGAGGCTCGTCACCGAACCGTCCTCGAAGACCTCACGGACCGCGTTCGCGATCGTCGGCGCGATCGAGAGCACCGTGATCTTGTCCAGCTCCAGCTCGCCCGGGGTCGGCAGCGTGTCCGTGAAGACGAACTCGCTGACCTTGGAGTTCTTCAGGCGGTCCGCGGCCGGGCCGGAGAGCACGCCGTGCGTGGCCGTCACGATGACGTCCTCGGCGCCGTGCGCGAAGAGCGCGTCGGCGGCGGCGCAGATCGTGCCACCGGTGTCGATCATGTCGTCGACCAGGACGCAGACGCGGCCCTTCACCTCACCGACGACCTCGTGCACGGTGACCTGGTTGGCGACGTCCTTGTCGCGGCGCTTGTGGACGATCGCCAGCGGGGCGCCGAGCCGGTCGCACCAGCGGTCGGCCACCCGGACGCGGCCGGCGTCGGGGGAGACCACCGTCAGCTTCGAGCGGTCCACCTTCGCGCCCACGTAGTCCGCGAGGATCGGCAGCGCGAAGAGATGGTCGACGGGCCCGTCGAAGAAGCCCTGGATCTGGTCGGTGTGCAGGTCGACCGTGAGGATGCGGTCGGCGCCCGCGGTCTTCATCAGGTCGGCGATCAGACGCGCCGAGATCGGTTCACGCCCGCGGTGCTTCTTGTCCTGGCGCGCGTAACCGTAGAACGGCACGATGACGGTGATGGAGCGGGCCGACGCGCGCTTCAGCGCGTCGATCATGATCAGCTGCTCCATGATCCACTTGTTGATCGGAGCGGTGTGGCTCTGGATCAAGAAGCAGTCGGCGCCACGCGCCGACTCCTGGTAGCGGACGTAGATCTCGCCGTTGGCGAAATCGAAGGCCTTCGTCGGCACGATGCCGACACCCAGCTTGTGTGCGACCTCCTCGGCCAACTCGGGGTGGGCGCGGCCGGAGAAGAGCATCAACTTCTTCTCGCCGGTCGTCTTGATCCCGGTCACAGCACTGTCTCCTCAGAGAGTTCTTCCCGCTGCCGTACTCACGCGTCCCGGTGCGTCGAGTCGGCCGAATGTGTGCACCTATCACGGTACGCCGTGTCAGACGCACCTGTTTCCGGTCAGCTTGCGCTGTCCGCCTCCCGGGACGCCGCCTCGGCCGCCTTCGCGGCCGCGCTCCCCGGACGCTTGCGGGCCACCCAGCCCTCGATATTCCGCTGCTGGCCCCGGGCCACGGCCAGCGAACCCGCCGGCACGTCCTTCGTGATCACAGACCCGGCAGCGGTGTACGCACCGTCCCCAACCGTGACAGGAGCCACAAACATGTTGTCCGAACCGGTACGGCAGTGGGAGCCCACCGTCGTGTGGTGCTTCGCCTCGCCGTCGTAGTTCACGAAGACGCTCGCCGCACCGATGTTGGAGTGCTCGCCGATCGTCGCGTCGCCCACGTACGACAGGTGCGGCACCTTCGAACCGTCGCCCACCGTCGCGTTCTTCATCTCCACATACGTACCCGCCTTGGACGCCACCCCAAGCCGGGTGCCGGGGCGCAGATACGCGAACGGTCCGACGCTCGCCCGCTCCCCGATCTCGGCGCTGTCCGACACGCTGTTCTCCACCCGGGCGCCCGGACCGACCTTCGTGTCCTTCAGCCGCGAATGGGGGCCCACCTCGGCGCCCTTGCCCAGGTGCGTGGCGCCCTGGAGCTGCGTACCCGGATGGACGACCGCGTCCCGCTCGAAGGTGACCGTCGCGTCGACCCACGTCGAGGCCGGGTCCACCACCGTCACGCCCGCCAGCATCGCCTCGTTGAGCAGCCGGTCGTTCAACGTCCGCCGCGCCTGCGCCAGTTGGACGCGGTTGTTGATCCCCGCGATCTCCTCGTGGTCCCCGGCCACGGACGCGCCGACGCGGTGGCCGGCCTCGCGCAGGATCCCCAGGACGTCCGTCAGGTACTCCTCGCCCTGGCTGTTGTCCGTACGCACCTTGCCGAGCGCCTCCGCCAGGAGCCGCCCGTCGAACGCGAACACCCCGGAGTTGATCTCACGGATCGCGCGCTGCGCCTCGGTGGCGTCCTTGTGCTCGACGATCGCGGTGACCGCGCCGCTCTCGACGTCGCGCACGATGCGGCCGTACCCGGTCGCGTCCGGCACCTCGGCGGTCAGCACGGTCACGGCGTTGCCGTCGCCGCTGTGCGTGGCGGCGAGCTTCCGCAGCGTCGCGCCGGTGAGCAGCGGGGTGTCGCCGCATACGACGATGACGGTCCCGTCGACCGGGCCGCCAAGCTCTTCCAGGCCGATGCGGACGGCGTGACCGGTGCCGTTCTGCTCCGCCTGGTAGGCGGTGCGGACGTCCGGGGCGACGGCGCGCAGGTGCTCCTTGACCTGCTCGCTCTGGAAGCCGACGACGGTGACGAGCCGCTCGGGGGTGAGCGCGGAGGCGGCGTGGAGCACGTGCCCGATGAGGGACCGGCCACAGATCTCATGCAGGACCTTGGGCAGATCCGACTTCATACGGGTGCCCTCACCCGCTGCGAGGACGACGACGGCCGGGCGGGTTGCGCTCACAGGGATGCCCTTCGGCTTCGGATGGCTTGTGCCTCTGTGGGGTGGACATCCGCAGGATACCGGGGCGTAGGGGGGGGGAAA
>NZ_WMBF01000147.1:0-13942 GCF_019400875.1 Streptomyces anatolicus
GGGTTGAATTCCGCCTCCCCTTCCGTGGAGCCCCCCCCGGGTCTGCGCGCGACGTGCGCTTCGAGGCCTACGCCGAGGCCTCGGGCAGCACGTCGGGGAGCCGCCAGAGCTTGCCCTCCCGGGTGGTGGCGTAGATCAGGCCGCTGTCCCGGTCGAGGGCGATGCCGCAGACCGAGCCGATGCCTTCGGCGGCCACGCGCTGGCGGCCCTTGGCCTCGCCGTCGGCGATGACGACCTCGCGCAGCTTGGCGCCGCCGGGGTGGGAGACGTACGCGTTGGCCGCGCTGTCCGGCGCCACGCGGACACTGCTCCCGAGGTTGGATGCCACGGAGCGCGGGGTGGCGTCCTTCGCCGCCAGGTCGATCTCGTAAAGCCCGCCCAGCTCGTACTGGCCGACGTACGCCTTGCCCGCGTGCAGCGCCACTCCCGCGGCCCTCGGCACGTTCCAGGTGCGCTGCTTCTCCGCCGGCTGGCTGTGCAGGCCGTACTCGATCAGCTTGCCGTTCTGGACGTCGGTGACGTAAGCCTTGTTGTTGGGCGGGTCCAGCGCGACGCCGTACGCGTACATGCCTTCGGCGACCTTGACGGGCGGGGCGGCGGGGTCGGCGAGATTCACCGTGATCAGCCGCGTGCCGCTGTAGTCGGTGACGTAGGCCTTGTTGTTGGGTAGGTCCAGTGCCACGTCGTTGACCTGGCCCAGGCCGCCCGCGACCAACTCCGGTGTGCCGCCCGCGAGATCCACCTTGTGCAGCTTGCCGCCGTTGTACCGCTCGGTGACGTATGCCTTCTGGTTCGGGAGGTCAAGGGCGAGGCCGTCGGCCGTCCCCATGCCGGTGGCCAGCTCGACGGGAGCCTTCTTCGGGATCTCCCGCACTTCGCCCTTCTTGTGGAGAGGGTGCCGCTCCAGGTCGAATTCGAGCTTTTCCAGCTCGAAGATCTCGTGCACCCCGGCGAGGGTGGAGACGACCTCGGCCTCCCCCTTCTGGGAGAAGGGCTTTCCTTCGTCGGTCAGGTCGAAGGAATCCGAACCGCCGGTCTCGCCGAGTTTCCAGGCGATCACCTTGGAGTATTTCGGTTCGGCAGACTGCGGGCCTTTCGGCCGGGTCTCCTTCACCTCCACCGGCTCGGGGTAGTAGAGGGCCACCCAGCCTCCGAAGGAGAGGGGGAATTCGTAGTCGAACCTCCGCACCTGGCGCCGCTGCGTGGCGAGGACGTCCACCCGGCTGCTGATTTTGCCACCCAGTGTGGACGAGGTCTTGAACCCGGTGGTCACCGAACCACTGACGGAGGCGGTGATCCCGAGCATCAATTGCGCGGACAGCTCGCCGGTTCCGGTGGCGGTACTCGTGGCCGTCGTCGTGCTCGTCGACTGGGACTGGGATTCGTTGTCCACACCCTGATTGTCCTTGCTGTTCTTCAGGGTGGTCTTCTGGGACTGGTTCATCGCCATGCTTTTCTGCAACTGCTGTTGCAGAGAAGCGGTGGCCTTCGCCCCGAAGGTGAGCTGTACCTGGCCTTGAAGAGACCAGCTGATCGTGTTCGAGACCGAGAATTCGACCGTGTGCGACCAATTGGTCTCGACGGGGTCGGTCCGGTTGACGAACGTCTGCTTGGAGATCACGTCGGGAGGGGGCTGCGTGATGTCGCCCCGCTCCTCGATGAGGGGGACGCCCACCGTCATATAGGCCTGCCAGCCGCGCTGATGTGCCGTGGCCTCCGTGGCGGGGAAGTCGCCGAACCGCCCCTTGTTCAGGGAGAACCCGGTGGGGAAGATCTCCCGGTCGGTCCCGTCCGGCGCCTTCCGCTCGGCCTTCCTCTTCAGCTTGGCCCTGTCCCGCTCCAGGATGGCGGGGGCCTTCTCGGCGATCTCCAGCTCCTTCAGATTTCGCCCGGTCAACGGGTGGCGAATGGAACGCTCACCGAGATAGGTGGTGCTTACGTTGTTCTTGGCGGGGTCGCCCATGCTCCTCAGCCTTCCCTCGGGATGTCGTTGGCCGAGGTGCGGTTGTCTTTCCTCGAATGTTCCAGCTGCTTGTCGCTGACCTTCGGGCGGTCCTCGTCGCTGATTTTCGGCTGGTCTTCCTCCTTGATCTCCACCTTCACTTTCTTGAATGCCTCGTCCTTGGCCGAGGACGCCATGGTGGTCGTCGATTCGGGGTTCTCGCTGGCTTCCTGCTGCTTGGTGGCCGCCGTCTGCGTGTTCTGGAAGAGCGGGGCGATGAAATTGCCCATGATGTCGAGTGCCTCGGGCGAGGTCTCGCGCACCAGCTTCGGGTCGCGCGGGGTCTCGGGAATTCCGTCGTAAAGCTCCGGATCGACTCCTTCCCTTTCGGGCCACGCGCCAGGAATGTTCTCCCGGGCCTTTCGGGCGGATTCCTCAGCGGACTTGGCTTCGCTTCCACCGCTGTCGAAGATGTTCTTGAAGGTCATGGGCGCCTGCCTACCCCTCCGCTCATCGGTCTATACGACTGATCTGGCGTGACCTCCGGAGAGGGATCGATTCAGGACATCGTACTGTTGATTGAAGGGGGCACGAATGCGCGTGGCGTTTTCTGCTTATGGGGTGCGTGGAATTGTTGAGCCGCTAACCGTGCCGGCGGCCACCGGGCCGTCCCGTCAGGGGCGCGGGGAACTGCGCGAGCAACCGACGCGGGCCCGCACACATCAGTCCCACCGAACCCGCGGGTGCGTCGTGGCTGGGCGCGCAGTTCCTCGCGCCCCTGGGGGAGCTGTCCGTGCCGCCCTCTGAGAGCCCGTCTTGAAACCCTCCAATGGGCGGCGTCCCGGGCTGGAATGATCCCAGGATGACTCCGTCGGTGGCCCAGTCCTGGACCCGTATCGAGACATGGCTCGCCCACCACGCGCCCCGCACGTTCGCGGCTCTGGAGCCCCCGGCAGAGGCCTCAGCCATCGCAGCGGCTGGAGAGGTCATCGGCCAGTCGCTTCCCGATCCTCTGATCGAGTCGTTGCTTCGGCACAACGGCACGGGCGATGACGATCTGCTGCCTCCGTTCTGGAGGCTGCTCAGCGTCCGGAACATCGCCGACGTCTGGCAGCTGTGCATGAACATCTACCGCGATGAACTCGAAGGCACCGAGGAGGACGACCCCGACCAGGTCTTCGGACCGTGGTGGCACTCCCACTGGATCCCCTTCGCCAGTGACGGCGGCGGCGACAGCCTCATCATCGATCAGCGTCCACACCGCCGCCGCGGAAGGGTCGGCGAGGCCGACCACGAGCAGGGGACCCGCTTCGGCTCACACCCCATGTGGTCGTCACTGCCGGCGCTCCTGGACGCGACCGCCACGACCCTGGAGACAGGTATGGCAGTGGAGGGCTACCTGCCGGTGGTAGCGGATGAGGCCGGACTGGGCTGGGAGATCCTCTGAGGAGCGCTTCTTCCGGTGCGAACGCCACTCCATGCCCAAGGCCCGGCCCTTCGTCCGTACCGCCCTCCACGGCTGGGGCATCCGCCAGCGCACGGACTACATCACGCTCCGCGTCAGTGAACTGGTGCCCAACGCGCTGCTGCACGGTGTCCCGTCCGGACGCGGCTTCCGGATCCTCGCCCACCGTGACGGCGACGTCATTCGGGGCGAGATGCACGACAGCGGCGGCGGGTGGCCCCGGCCGGGCACCCGAGGCGACGACGACGCCGAGTCGGGGCGCGGGCTGCTGCTCGTGGCGGCCCTGCCGACAAGTGGGAGGTGCGGCGTGGCACAGGTTTGCGCCGTTCGGGCCATCCTGGCGCTCCCCGAGGCGCAGCGTGCGCAAAGTCGGGGAGGCATGAGATTCCAGGGTGGCGGTGAAAAACGGAGAAACGCCACGTCGCAAGATCTTGCTGTTGCTCGGTACGGATATGGGAGATGCCTACGGATGGGCCAGCTGACTGGAGTTGCGGGCGCCGGGGTGATGGGCGGGGGGATCGCCCTGGCGGCCGCGCTGGCAGGATCCCCTGTTCTCGTCTGGAGTCGAAGGGAAACGACGCTTCGGTCCTGCATCGATAAATGCAAGAAGGACTTGGGCAGAGCCGTCGAAAAGGGTTGGATCGACGAAGTTTCTGCGGACGAGGCCGTCGCGCGTATGCAGCCGGTGGTTGATGTAAGTGAGTTGGCGGCGGCCGACCTGGTCATCGAGAGCGTGGCCGAGGACCTCTCCGTGAAGAAGAAGGTCCTCACGGAGCTCGATCGCGTCTGTGACGAGAACACGATTCTGTCCACCAACACCTCGTCCATCTCGATCGATGTCCTCGCAGGGGCTACCCGAAGGCCACAGAACTTCCTGGGCACGCATTTCATCTATCCGGCCCCGATCTGCCCGCTGGTCGAAGTCCTCACCGGAACGGAGACCAGCGAGGAAACGGTGTCGCGCGTTCGCACGCGTTTCGAGGGGTGGGGGAAACGCTGTCTGATCGTCGAGGACGGGGTGTCCGGACCTGTCGTGAACCGCCTCTTCGGTGTGCTCGCGGCCGAGGCGATGCGGCTGCATGAATCCGGGGCCGCGAGTGCGGATGATATCGACGCGATCTGTGAGCTGGGATTCGGGCATGCGACAGGTCCGCTCAAATCCCTCGACGCCGTGGGGCTCGATGTGGCGCTGGCGAGCCTGGAGAACGCATACGAGAGGACCGGGCGAGCTGTCTTCAAGCCACCGGAAATTCTGGCTCACATGGTATCCGAAGGGCTTCTGGGCCGAAAATCCCGCAAGGGCTTCTACGAATACCCGAGCACACGGGAACGCCGCGCCGACCGAGGGGACAGAGAGACGCATGAGCACGCGCGATGAGACGGTGGTGAGCCGGCGGACGTACTCCTTCCACGACCCGTTCGCTCAGATTCCGACCCTCCTGGGTATGGACGGCCTCCAGCTGATGCGTGGACTGCAGGAGGGTTCACTCTCGGCGGCTCCGCTGGAGTCCACCCTGGATTACCGGGTCGTCGAGGTCGATCGGGGGTCGGTGACCATCGGTGTGCGGCCCCGTGAGTGGCACGGGACCCACAGCGGGAATGTGCATGGTGGTCTGATCGCGTCCGTGGCGGACGCCGTGTGCGGGTATGCCGTCCAGACTCATCTGCCGGCCGGTTCATACGCCGTGACCGCGAAACTGTGCGTCAGTTTCCTGCACCCGGTCAGCCCTGGGCGGCAGGTGCTCCGCTGTGTGGGTTCAGCTCCCGAACCCGAGCAGGGGCGTTCCCAGGCGACCGCCGAACTCGTCGACCGGGACGGGAAAGTACTGGCCGAGGCGACTGCCACCGTACGCGTCCTGTCCGTGTAGCCGCTCGCCGGGTCACGCATGCTCATCGAGGCACCAGCCAGGAGGAGACATCAGTGGTCGCACCGAACAGCTTCCCGTACAAGATCACAGGACTGGCTGTGGAGCTGGGCGATCAGGTCGACATCGCGACCTGGGCGGAGAGGGCCGGAATCCCGGACAAGAAGCATCCCGGCTCAATCATGTCAGGGGAGGCTCTGCAACACATTCTGGGAGTGACAGGCAAAGCCTGGGCTCCCGACCGCTTCACCGACGCCCGCGTTCTCACACAGGTCGCCCGGACGGCTCTCGACTCGGCGGCGATCACGGTGGAAGACCTCGATGCGCTGATCCTCGTGTCCTGCACGCCGTTCCAAGTGATGCTCGACCAGGACGCGCTGAGCCTGGCACGCGATCTCGGCCTGCCGGACGCGGTCGCCCCGCTCCAGCTGGGGGCCGGGTGCGCGGGGCTGGCCCGCGCGGCGGAACTCACCCGCAAGATGAACAGTGAAAGAGCCCTGGTCGTCGCCTACAACGTGACGAGCCGCCACGCCGTCGACTCCCGGGGAGCCCTGTACTCGCACGGCGTCGGGAACAAGGATCACCCTTTCGGAGAATTTCTGTGGGCTTCTGCCGCACTGTTCTCCGATGCCCTGGCCGCTGTAGTGCTGACGCGAGCCCCGGACGGCGACGGAATGTCGTTCTACAGCCGTGACACGCACTCCTTCGCCGGTGGCCCGGGGCTCACCGATCCGCTCATCCACTACCCGGGCGGAGGAGTCGAACATCCGCCAGGGAAAAGAAACTCCACGCTCCTCATGTCGTACGGCATGAACAGCGACGAGATCATCGACTACTACATGCGGGGCATGCTGGAAAATCACCAGACCCTGGAGCAGCATAGGCCCGGCTATCTCGACCAGGTCTCCCGTGTCTACACGCACCAGGCCAGTCCTCGCCTGGTGGAAGCGTTCGTGGAATCGGTGGGCATGCCACAGGAGAAGACCCCTTCCAACGCGGCACGGTTCGGAAACACGGTCTCGCCTTCCACGTTGGCACTGCTGCAAGAAGATCTGGCGAAGGGGGCGCTTTCCGCGGAAGACCTGGTGTGCTTCAGCGTGGTCGGATCGGGACCGGAACGTGGCGCCTTCATCACCTCCGTCCACCTCGGTTCCAGGAATCCGTAGAGGCCCCCGCGCCCACGTGCGCAAGGGGCGGGAATGGGTTTCTCCACTCCCGCCCCCGCCCTGCCGCCACGCCCTCCTGGGCAGGGTCAGCTCAGCAGTTCCACTTCCGCCAAGGGCGCCGCGCCGTCCGGCACCAGCAGGCAGTGCCGGTACGTCCCCGGACGCGTCACCGTGCACATCCGCGCCTGCTGGTCCCGTGCGAAGGACTCACCGGAGCGCTTGTCCAGCCGCTTCCACATCCGGCCCTCGGCGAAGCCTTCCAGCACCCAGCCGCACGGCGCCTTCGCGCCGAGGCCCGCATACGCAGGTGTTCGAGCATGGTCAGACTGCCGCAACGGCTGCTGTAGTACGGGGCTTGGCCGCGTTCGGATGAACTGAGGGACGGCTGAGCCGCCGGGTCATGAGGGTGATGGCAGCAAGAGTGAGGAACGCTTCGGAGTGCTCGGGCCGGGTCTCGTAGTCCCGGACGGTCCTGCGCGCGTGCATCAGCCACGCCAGCGACCTCTCCACCACCCACCGACGCGGAAGGATCACGAATCCCTTCGCGTCCTTGGGCCTGCTCACAGTCTTGATCGTCAGGTGGAGGAATGACTTCGCGGGCGGCGGCACTGTCGTGCATATCGGCCGGGGTGACCATCACGAACAGCGGAAGTCCCTTCAGGTCCACGATGATGTGTCTCTTGCGGCCCGGCGTCTTTTTCCCCGCGTCGTATCCGGACGTGGAGCGCGGGACGGTGGCAGCGACCTTGACGGACTGCGAATCGATCACCGCCGCCACCGGGTGCGGCGAAGTGCCCATCGACCTGCGGATCCGGCGCCGCAGCTGGTCACGGATGAGGTTGAAGACTCCCCGGGCGGACCAGCGGCTGAAGAAGCCGAACACCGTCTTGAAGGGCGGGTAATCCTGCGGGAGGGCGGCCCATTTGCAGCCGGTGTCGACGAGATAGCGCAGGGCGTCAACGATCTCGCGCCTTGGATGGGACTCAGGACGGCCGCCGCTCGGAGTCTGGCAGGCCGGCACCGGCAACAAGGGCTCGATGAGCATCCACTCCAGGTCCGTGGTGTCCGAGGGATAGCGCCGCTGCCGCATCACGCCCCCTCCCGTTCCGTCAGGCGATCAGGTCCAGGGTGGACTCGACGGAATTGAGCTGGGCGACGATGTGCCGCACCCGCCTGTCCTCCGGGTCCAGGGCGGCGTGTGGGGCGATGGTGCCGGTGATCAGACGGCGGACCTCAGTGAGCAGCACGTGCACCCGGGCCGTCTCATAGGACTCCAACTCGTTCGGGTCCGCGCTGAACCCGTAGCCGTCTGCCCTGGGTTCTGAGGGGTGCCGGCCCATGCGGCTTCGTGGTCGTGTGCGGGTGTGTCGTGGTTGGGCGCGCAGTTCCCCGCGCCCCTTACGGGGCCTTTCGCAGCGCCCGCCGTCGTGCGCCACGGCGGCGCGGGCACGACGACGGCGGCGCTGGCCCAGGGCGCGGACCAGCCGTACTGGGCCGGCCGCGGCGCCGACCCTCGCCTCCCTGTCCGCCGCGCTCGGGGTGGCCCTGTCGGCCGGGACCCGGGCGCGGGCGGCCGCCGTCTCCGGCGCGGTTCGCGCGGGGGCGCGTTAGGGGGCCTTCACCTCGTCGAGAAAGGCGGACCAGGCTGCCGCCTGGAAGATGAGGTGGGGGCCTTGGGAGTTCTTGGAGTCGCGGACGGGGACGATCTCGGGGTTCCCGTCAGCGACTTCGAGGCAGTCACCGCCGTCGCCCCCGCTGTGGGTGGACTTGCGCCAGGTGTCCGCGACTTCCAGGCAGTTCCCGCCGCTGGCATCGCTGTGCGTGGACTTGCGCCAAGTGGCGACCTCCAGGCAGTCGCCGCCTTGTCCGCCGCTGTAGCTGGACTTGTGCCAAGTGGCGCCGCTCAGGTCGTACTCGTACTCACGGGTGCTGTTCTCCATGCTCGTAATCCTGCGCCACCGACTCGATCAGGGCCAGGGATTCCCTCGGTGAGAGCGCCGCTGCCTGGAGAAGGTTGAACATCAGGGTGTGTCGGGCGATGGTGGCCGGGTCGTCCAGAAGTTTCCCCATGTCCGGCGCTTCGACGAAGGAGAGCTGCGGCGCGTCTTCGAACTCCATCAGCTTCAACGGGCCGTCCATCGCCGCGTGCGCCCCGGCGCTGAACGGCAGAACCTGCACGATGACGCGGCGCTTGCGCATCAGGCCGACCACGTGGTGCAACACCTCCGCCATCACCGAACAGCCCCCGACCTCCCGCCTGAGAGCGGCCTCGTCAATCACCGCCCATAACAACGGGGTTGTTGGGTCATCAAGAAGATGCGCCCGTTCGAGCCGAGCCGTCACCAGGTCGTCGATCGTCTCGTCCGTCGCCGTGGGGTGATACGCGCGGAACACCTCCTCCGCGTACGCCTTCGTCTGGAGCAAGCCGGGGATGAGCAGGGTCGCGTACTGCCTGATCGCCGTCGCGACGGCCTCCGCCTCCGCCGCCTCTGCGAAGTGATCCGGGTACTTCGACTTGGCCACAGCCTTGCAATTGCGGGCGAAGAAGCCCCCCATGCCGAGGACTTCGTCGAAGTGACGCGCGTACTCCAGGTGCATCCGCCTCGTCCCCGCCTCCAACTGGCCGATGAACGAACCGCTCACGAAGATCGGCGCCCCCAGCGCCTCCTGGCTGAGGCCCACCCGCTCGCGCGCATGGCGCAGTTCGCAGCCGAGGAGCGCTCGGGGGTTCGAGGAGGGGTCCAGGTCTTTGGGTCGGGTCATGGGGCAACTCCTCCACTGGACACGGGGGGTTGTTGGGACGCCAATGCTTTCCAGGCTACGCACGCCCGGCCACTCTGTGTGAGGTAACGGCAACACTCGGTGGGAAAGGCGAAGCACATGGCACTTACGGCGGAGGAACGGATGCGGGCGGCCGAGGACGCCGTACGGCAGTTGAGGGCGGTCCTCGCAGAGGTCGGCGTCACGCTGCCGTCGCTGCGGATGGACCCCCTGAGCGCCGCCGACGAAGGCGCGCTGCCCCTGGTGGAGCTGGGGCGCTGCAACCTCGACACCGCGCTGCGGCTGGTGGCGGTCCTGGAGGGGGCGCGATGAACGACGACCCGAGCGTGCCGGAGACGGGGACGTACGCCGTCGACCACCGGGACGGCAGCGTGGGGGAGGTCATGGGGTGCGAGGGAGGCCTCGTACAGCTCAGGCCGATCGGCGGCGGCCGGGAGTGGGACTGCCCGCCGGGGTCGGTGGGCGAGGCGCCGTCGGGGGAGGTGCTGCGGGCGAAGGTGCGGCAGGTCAACTGGGAAGGGCGCCTGCCGTGAACCGGCGGGGAAAACGGCACCTGCCGTGAACCGGCGCACTCACCTGGCATGTTTGCCGGGCACATGTCACCTTTTCGGGCGAAGAAGCGCTCGCGGACAGGTGAGGCACGGGGAGGCGGGCAAATCCTGGGAGACCGGCCGCAGTTCGGCGCCGGTCCTCAACGCCGCCCCACACCATCGGCAAGGTGAGGTGTCAGGCCTGTCGGCGGATGTGGCAGCGGCCCCCCCCACAACAGGAGGCGACACACATGTCCACTCAGCTCCTCGTGCCCGAAGCCCTTCCGGCGGCCACAGCGGCCGAGACGACCACCGTCGCGGCGCTGATGGCCGAGACCGAGGCGCCTTTCAGCGCGGCACCGGCCTACGCACAGCCGGCGAGCGGGCTCGCCCTCTTTCTCCTCGTCACGAGCCCCCCGGGTGAGCCGAAGGAACCGCGCGAGAAGCGCGCGAAGTAGGCATCCCTTCGACGCACAGAGTCGTCCGGCCGCGCCACAGGGGAGGGTGATCGTGCCACACCAGGACACCGCGCTCATGGAGGAGTACGCCCGCGCGGCCGATGACCTGGCCGGGCGTCTGCACCGCTGTCTGGAGACCCCGGGCAGCGGTGCGGCGCTCGCCGACTACGTACAAGGGGCGAGCGACAGACGGGCGGCTCTGGCCGCCGTACGGGTACTGGGCCCGGACGTCCTGGCGCCCGCACTGTTCGGTTCGCGGCGCATCGAACCGGCCGATCGTGAGGTGATCGCCACGGCGCTCGCCCACTACCCGCTCGACGCCGGGGGCACGGCCGAGACCACGAGTCTCGACCGTGTGACGACCGGTCTCCTGCACCGGGCGGAGGGAGCCGTCAGCGGTGACGGCGTGGCTGTCGATGACGGTGTCGACGTCGACGCCTTCCTCCGGCCCGAGGAGTGCTGGCGCCCCTGGGCCCAGCACATGGCACGAGTGGCCTCCTGCGCGCTGCCCGGCGTATGCGGGCCCCTCGTCGAGCAGGCCCGGACGCGGGCCGCGGACCTGGGCCGCGGTGTCGCCCGCGCGATGCTCCGGCGCGACTACCGCACGGCCGCCCGCCTGGCCCGCTGGACGGCGCTCGCCGACCACCGCGCCGCCATCGAGCAGTTGAACGTCGAGGCGGTGATGCGCCACCTGGAGCTGTGCGGCTCCGCGGACGCGCGCCTGTCGCTCGACGTCAGGATCACGCGTCTGCTGAGGACGCGGACGCGGCGGGAGGGAACACGATGACGGACGAACTCCCGGTGGGTACCGACGTGGTCGGCCGGGTGACCGGACGGGCCCTGGGCTGGCTGCACCGCAACCGCCCGTACGGGGCCTTCCCGGCGCCGGAAACGGCCGACGTGGCCGACCCGGACGGGTACTACAAGTCGCTGGGCGAGACCGCCCTGGCCGCCAGCCTCCTCCTGCGTGAAGGCAGCGTTCCCCCGCCCGGTCACGAACAAGCGGCGCGCGAGCTGCTGGACTTCGCCTGGGCACAATTGCGGCAGGGCGATCTGCTCTACGAGCGGCAGCTGAGGCATCCGCTGATGGCCGACCCGCTGGAGCTGTACGCGCACTTCACCCGGGGCGGCCACCGGCACGAACGGCTCGACGCCCTCCTCGTACACCTGTCAGGCCTCCGCACCCATCAGGGTGCCGAGCTGGTGCCGAACCGGCGGCTTGCGGTCGCCAACGCCGCCCGTATCGCAGGCTTCGCAGGCCCCGGAGGCTTCGCAGGCGGCGCCGACTGGTCGGGCCTGCTGGCGGCGACATGGCTGGGCAGGCTCCCCGAGCCGTGGGCCATCGACTGGATGACCGCCTACTGCATGACCCACACCGTCTTCCACGTCACCGACTGGGGCGGACTGCCCCATGCCCTTCCCGGCGACGTGGTCGCATACCTGGAGTGCTGGCTGCCGGTGTGGATCGACATCTGGTCCGAGATCGAGGAGTGGGACCTCGTCGTGGAACTCCTCATCGTCGACGCCTGCCTGCCCCGCCCCGGCCACCACCTCGACGTCTGGGAGCGGCTGGCGGCCGTCCAGCACGCCGACGGCCTTGTGCCCCGGGACGGGAAGCCGGTCGACGACGAACCGGAGCAGGCGTTCCGGGACCACCAGCACACCGCGGTCGTGACCGTCGTGGCCGGCACCCTCGCACAGGCCCGCAGTGGCGATGCGTCCCCCCGCTGAGCCCGCGTCCGAGCCCGCGTCGCTGACCGAACGCCTTCACCTGGTCGCCCGGGCGGCCGGCCGTGACGCGGGCGTCGCCGTCGCCGCGTACACCGGCGGAGACTCTCTCGCGGTGTGCCAGGGGTTCACCGACAGGACGCGGACCCGCCCGATCGATGAGGCGACACGCTTCGAAACCGGCTCGGTGACCAAGACGTTCACCGCGCTGCTGCTCGCCGACATGGCGGCCCGCGGTGTCGTCCACCTCGGCGAGCCGCTCAGCCGCTGCGTGCCCGCGTGGGCCCTCCCGCGCGGCCCGCACGGCGCGGCCATCACTCTGGAGCACCTGGCCACCCACACCGCCGGACTGCCCAGGCTGCCACCGGGCCTGCTCCCCACCGCGGCGCGGTCCTGGTTCAGCAACCCCTACGCGCACTACACCCCCGACCGGCTGCTCGACTCCCTGGCCCGCAGCCGCGTCTGCCGCCGGCCGGGCACCCGTGTCGCGTACTCCAACTTCGGCATGGGCCTCCTCGGCCACCTGCTCGCCGAGCGGGCGGCCGCCGACTACGCGAGCGCGCTCCAGACGCACGTGCTGCGCCCGCTGCACCTGACCGACACGGGCTGCGACGGGCTCGCGCAAGCCACCGGCCACCTGCGCGGGCGGCCCCGCCCACCCTGGTCGATCCCCGCCCTGCCGGGCGCGGCCGCCCTGCGCTCCAGCGCCCGTGACCTGCTCACCTGCCTCCGGTACCTGGCCGAGCCCGCCCGCCTGCCCGACGGTTCACTGCGGTACGCGATGACGGAGGTACTGCGACTTCGCGCGCTGTCCGCCGACGGGCCGCGGCTCCCTCTCGCCTGGAGCATGCGCGCCCTGCCGGGCCGTGACCTCTACTTCCACACCGGCGCCACGAGAGGCTTCACCGCCTTCGCCGGATTCAGCCCCCGGCCCGGGACGGCCGTGGTCGCCCTCGCCAACACGAACCCCACCTTGCGCGGCACGTTCATCCAGCAGGCCTATTTGTTGCTCCGGGCGCTCAGCGCCCCGGACTAGCTCCGTCCAGGGCCGCATCGGTCCAGGGCCGCGCGGAGATGGCCGTCCGAGGTCGTGAGGAGGTGCGCCGCCGTGGGGGCGTCGACGCCGCCGAGGAGGGTGAGGATCGCGTTCTTCACCTCGCCGTCCGTCGCGGCGAGCGCGGCCTCGATCTCCTCGTCGGACGCGCCGGTCGCCAGCGCGACGATGCGGCGGGAGCGGGCGCGCAGCTTCTCGTTCGACGCGCGGACGTCCACCATGAGGTTCCCGTACGTCTTGCCGAGGCGGATCATCGTGATCGTCGAGAGCATGTTGAGTACGAGCTTCTGGGCCGTGCCCGCCTTGAGGCGGGTGGAGCCGGTGAGCAGTTCGGGGCCGACGACGACCTCGATGCCGTGATCGGCGGCGGCCGCGAGCGCGCTGTGCGCGTTGCAGGAGAGGCCGATGGTGAGCGCGCCGTACCGTTCCTTCGCGTGCTCCACGGCGCCGATCGCGTACGGCGTGCGGCCCGAGGCGGAGATGCCGACCACGACGTCGTCCGCCGTCAGCTTCAGGCCGTCCAGGTCCTCGGCGGCAAGCTCCCTGCTGTCCTCCGCCCCCTCGACCGACTTGACCAGTGCGCTCGGGCCGCCCGCGATGAGGCCGACGACGTCGGCCGGGTCGGTGTTGAAGGTGGGCGGGCACTCGGAGGCGTCCAGCACGCCGAGGCGGCCGGCGGTGCCCGCGCCCGCGTACACGAGGCGGCCGCCCCTGGCCATCCGCTCGGCGGTGCCGTCGATCGCGGCGGCGATGGCGGGGAGCTGCGCGGCCACGGCGGCGGGGACGGAGGCGTCCTCGCCGTTCATGATCCGGGCGATCTCCAGGGTGTCCAGGCGGTCGATCTCGGACAGCTCGGGGCGGAAGGCCTCGGTGGTGAGGGTGGCCAGCTGGGCGCGCAGCTCTCCGTAGTCCTCGGATTCGGGGGAGGTCATCGTGGGTGCGGCTCTTTCGGG
>NZ_WMBF01000148.1:0-13924 GCF_019400875.1 Streptomyces anatolicus
CCTTCAGGGTCCGCGCACCCGCCACCGGCGCGTCCACCCGCGGCACAGCCCCCAGCAGCTCCCGGGTGTACGGCTCCCGGGGCGCCGCGAGGACATCCCGCACCGCCCCCCGCTCCACCGCGCGCCCGCCCCGCATGACAAGGACCTGCTCGGCACTCTCCGCCGCGACGCCCACGTCGTGGGTGACCAGGAGCAGGCCCATGCCGGTCTCCTCCCGCAGCGTGTGCAGCAGGTCGAGGATCTGGGCCTGGACGGTGACATCGAGGGCGGTGGTCGGCTCGTCGGCGATCAGGAGAGCGGGTTCGCACGCCAGCGCCATGGCGATGAGCGCGCGTTGGCGCATGCCGCCGCTGAACTCGTGCGGGCGCGAGCGGGAGCGGCGCACGGCGTCGGGAATGCCGACCCGGTCGAGCACGTCGACGGCACGCGCGCGTGCCGCACGCCGGGACGCGCCGGTGTGCACGCGGTGCACCTCGGCGATCTGGTCGCCCACCGCGTAGTACGGGTCGAGGGAGGAGAGGGGGTCCTGGAAGACCATCGCGGCCTTACCGCCGCGCAGCCGCCGCAGCTCCGCGTCCGAGGCCTTCTGTACGTCGACGCCCGCGACCCGCACCGATCCGTCGACGCGCGCGCCCGTGCCCCGGTGGAGCCCGAGCAACGCGGACGCCACAGTCGACTTGCCGGACCCCGACTCCCCGACGAGGGCGAGCGCGCCGCCCGCCTCCAGGGTGAAGGAGAGCCCGTCGACGGCCCGTACCCCGGAGCCGAACTCCACGCTCAGATCGGTCACTTGGATGAGGGTCACGACAGCACCACCCGTCGGTCGGCCACCGCGTACAGCACGTCCGCGACGGCGTTGGCGAGCACCACGAAGAAGCCGGTGACCAGGACGAGGCCGACCACCACCGGCAGGTCGACGACCTTCACCGCGTGCACGAGTTCACGCCCGAGCCCGGGCAGGCCGAACAGGGTCTCGCTCAGCACCGCGCCGCCGAACATCGACCCGACATCGTTGGCGGTCAGGGCGATGACGGGCGCCACCGCTCCCCGCAGCGCGTGCTTGCCGATGATCGACCGCTCCCCCACCCCGTACGCGCGAAAGGTGCGCACATGGTCCTCGGCGAGCGTCTCCAGCATCGAGGAGCGGGTCAGCCGCGCGTACTTGGCGGCTTCGATCAGCGCGAGCGAGAGCCAGGGCAGGAGCAGGTTCCAGGCCCACTGCGCCGGGTCGTCGCCGAAGTCGGTGTACTGCGGGAAGGGCAGCCACTGGAGCTGCCCGCAGACCACGATCATCAGCAGCAGGCCGATCACGAAGACGGGCGTGGCGGTGCCCGCGAGCGTGACGGCGGTCAGGACGCGCTCGCTGATCCTGCCGCGCCGCCAGGCGGAGAGCACACCGGTGCCCACGCCGAGGACCAGCCACATCACCATCGCGCCCAGCGCGAGGGAGGCGGTGACCGGGAGCTTCGCCGTGATCAGCGCGGTGACCTGCTGGTCGCTCTGGTAGGAGACGCCGAGGCAGGGCGCCCCGCAGTGGTCCACTCCGGTGCCCGTCGAGTAGTCGTGGCCGGCGAAGACGCCGTGGAGGAAGTCCCAGTAGCGGAGGTAGAGCGGGTCGTCGAGGCGCAACTGCTCGGCGACCTGCTGGACCTGCGCGGGTGAGCAGCGGGGGCCGCAGGTGATCTGGGCGACGTCGCCGGGGGCGACGTAGAACACCACGTAGATGATCACGGAGAGGGCTAGGAGCGTGGTCAGGGCGCCGAGAAGGCGCCGCAGCAGGAAGGCGGAGAGCCGGGTCAGGCCGGTCATGCCCGGGCCTCCCGCTTCCGGCCCGTGCCGACACGCAGCCGGGAGGCGGCCCGCGGGTCGAGCGCCGTGCGCACGCCGTCGCCGAGGACGGTGAGCGCGAGGACGGTCACGAAGAGCGCGCCCGCCGGGAGGAGCAGATACTGCGGCGCCGCCTGGTACCAGACGTCCGCGGCCGTGAGCATCTGCCCCCACGACGGGGTCGGCGGTTTCACGCCGACGCCGAGGAAGGAGAGCGCGGCCTCGACCGTGATGTTGGCGGGCACGAGGAGGGCCGCGTAGGTGATGACGGGCCCGGCGAGCGCGGGCAGCAGTTCGCGCCGGGCGATGCGTACGGGGCCCCAGCCGCTGAGCCGTGCCGCGGCCACGTGGTCGAGTTCCTTGAGCGTGACGGTCCGCGCGCGCACGATCTTGGCCATGTTGCCCCAGGCGACGAGGCCGATGACGAGGGCGACGAGCACGGGCCGCGGGAAGCCGTCCGGCACGACCGCCATCAGAGCGAGCGCGAGGACCATCAGCGGCAGGGCGACGATGACGTCGGTGGCGCGGCTGAGCACCTGGTCCACCCAGCGGTTGCCGAACCCGGCCGCGACGCCGACCGCGACGCCGACGGCCACCTGTACGACGGTCGCGGCGAGCGCGACGCCGAGCGAGACCCGGGCCCCGTACACGAGGCGGGCGAAGAGGTCGCGTCCGGTCTGGGGTTCGACGCCGAGCCAGTGCTCGCCGCTGATCCCGCCGAACGGGCCGACCGGCACGCCACCGCGCGCCGAGTCGATGAGGTCCGGGTGGTAGGTGGTGGGGTCCTGGCCCTCCAGGGCCGTGAGCAGCGGCGCGGCGAGCGCCACGAGGGCGAGCAGCGCGACGACGGCCGCCGCGACGAGGGCGGCGCGCTGCTCGCGCAGCCGCCGCCAGAAGATCGTCACGACTACTTCACCGCGACCTGGGAGACGTCGAGCACACCGGTCCAGTCACTGATGACGACGTTCTTGACGTCCTTGCCGTAGAGCCGCTTGTAGACGGGGTGGAAGAGCGGCACGGTCAGCGCCTTCTCGCCGATCCTCTTGTCGAGGGCGCCCCAGCGCGCGGCGGCGGCGTCGAGGTCGGTGAGCTTGTTGATCTCGTCGATCTCGTCGTTGACGGACTTGTCGTTCAGGAAGCCGGTGTTGAAGTTGGCGCCGTCCTCGACGATCTGGCGGCCGTCGAAGATGGGGGCGAGGAAGGGGCCGCCGGAGGGCCAGTCGGCGCCCCAGCGGGAGAGGAAGAGGCCCGGCTCGTCCTTGGCGCTGTGGATCTTGTCGGAGTAGTCGTTCTCCTCGAGACCCTGGAGCTTGACGGTGATTCCGGCCTTCTTCAGGGCGTCCTGGATGGCGGTGGCGATCTCAGGGCTGGTCTCGAAGTCCTTGGCGTTGGAATGGGTGAGCGTGATGGTCAGGCCGTTCTTGTGACCGGCCTTCTTCAGCAGCTCCCTGGCCTTCTTCGGGTTGCCGGACGCGCCCGCCGGGAAGTGGTCGTATTTCGTGTATCCGAAGGACTTCTGGTTCGGCAGATACGTCGTCGCGGGCTCGGCGAGCGAGGAGCCGCCTGCCGCGTTGACCACCGACGAGCGGTCGACGGCGTACGAGATGGCCTGGCGCACCTTGGGGTCGTCGAAGGGCTTCACCTTCGGATTGAAGGCGAGGTAGTTGGTGTACCCGAAGTGTCCTGTGCCGACGTGCGAGGCGAGTTCCTTGTCGCCTGCGACCTTGGCGAGTTCGGCCGGGCCGAGGTTGGTGTCGGTGGTCACGGCGGCGGCGTCGGCGCCCTGGCTCGCGGAGAGCCGCTGGTTGATGACGGACGAGTCGAGTCCGGAGCGTACGTCGATGACGTCCGGGTAGGCCTTGCGCTCCTCGTCGGTCTCCGCGGACCAGTGCGGATTGCGTTCCAGGCGCAGCCGCTCCCCGTCGTTCTCGTTCTTGACGACCTTGTAGGGCCCGGAGGAGAGGGGGTGCTCCTCGTACTTCGTGCCCTTGTCCTTGCTCTTGGGTACGGGCGCGAACTGCGTCTGGGTGGCCAGGTAGGGGAACTCGCCCTCGGGCTTGTTCAGATGGAAGACGATGGTCCGCTCGTCGGGCGTCTCGATCGACGCGAGCCCCTTGCCGCTCTTGTCCTTGTAGGGGCCCTGGTATTTGTCGCCGCCGATGAGCCAGTCCCTCAAGTAGGGCGCGCCACCGCTGAGTTCGGCGGCGAAGGAGCGCTCGATGCCGTACTTCACGTCGGCGGAGGTGATCGGCGTGCCGTCCTCGTACTTGAGCCCCTTCTTCAGGGTGTACGTCCACACCGTGGCGTTCTTGCTCGGCTTGCCCAGATCGGTGGCGAGGTCGGGGACGACCTCCGCGCCCTTGGCGCCGTCCTCGCGGTTGCGGGTGGTCAGGGTGCGGAAGACGAGGCTCGGCACGTTTCCGCCGCCGGAGGTGTAGAGCCGGGCGGGGTCGAAGTCGGTCTGCGGGTCGCGGTTGAGGACGGTGAGTGTGCCGCCCTCGGCCGGCTTTCCGCCGCCGCCCTTGGTGTCGTTGTCCTTCGGGCCCGCGCAGGCGGCGGCGCCCGAGGCCAGGACCAGGCTGACGGATGCCGCTGCCACGCGGCGGGCTATGACGGACGATCGACTCATCGGAGGAGGCCTCTCGGGAAAAACGCTGCGCGAAGGGGCAGCGGTCAGCGGAAATGAAGCAGAGCTGACCCCGGGAAGGCGCGGGGAAACAAGGCAGCACAGGGCTGCGGAAAACGCGACGCACTCGCCGGGGCGGGCGTCAGCAACAGTGAATGTCGGCCACGCAGAGCGCGGTCACGCCGAGCAGCGTCAGCTCGATGGCTGCGCTCGAAGGGGCGTGGCGGTTCGACATGCGCAGAAATATGAACGAACTTCCGACGGATGTCAAAGCGACCGCCACGGCGGGCGGCGACTCGCCATGGTCAACTCTTGGGGAACGCCCAGGGGTTGGCCTTGCACTTGATGCCGTCGTGCTCCAGGAACTTGGTCTGCTGCTGCATGACAGGCGCGAGGTCCCCGTCCTTCGTGCAGTCCGTGTGGTTGAAGCCGAGCCGGTGCCCGACCTCGTGGTTGATCAGCATCTGCCGGTAGGGGTGGATGGCGTTGCCGAATTCCTTCTTGACCTCGTCGCCGTAGGTCTTGGCGCCCTGCGCCCACCGATAAGCGTTGATCATCACGCGGTCCGTCGCCGCGGAATCGCACGACACATTGTCCTGGGTCGTATCGAGTCCGGATTTCGCGCACCAGGCCGCGGTGGTCCCGGGACTCGCCAGCGTAATGACGAAATCGGGCTTGCCCGACGAGATCCGCTCGAAGGCGCGGGCCCCGCCGTGCGCCCAACTCCGGTCGTCGTTGAGGGTTTTCTGCACGGCCTGCGCGAAGAGCGGGCCATCGAGACCGAGCCCCTTCTCGACGTCGACGCGGTACCGGAAAAGCTGTCCCTTTCCGGGTGCCTTGTCGAACCCGGCGATCGCCTCGAAGTCGCCGGACGCCTTGAGCTTCGCGTCCAGCGGGTATTTCTCACCCATTTTCTGGTCGTACGTCACCGGGGCCTTGTCCGGTTTCTCGGCGGGGTCCCGCAGCGGCGCCGGACGCTCGTCGGAGCGCGAGGCGGGATCGTCGGTGTCGCGCGCGCCGCCGTCGGGGGCGGCCTTGGGGCGGGCGTCGGAACCGCTCCCGCCGCCGGTGACCTGCCCTGCCACGACGACTCCGAGCACGAGGGTCACGGCGGCGGCCGCGATGCCCGCGAGGAGGCGGGTGCGGCCGGTCCTCCCGCCGTCTTCGACCTCGGCGTCGGCGTCCGCGTCGGGGCCGGGGCCCTCGGAAGAACTGCCGCCGCGCCGGGGCTCGGGGACGTCGCTCCAGTCGGTGACGGAGGCGTACGGGTCGCCGCGGCGCGGGTCGTCGCCGTCCGGGCCGTCGCCGTTCGGGTCGCGGCGGTGCTGCTCCTCGCCGGGGAAGGCGTCCATGTACTCCTGGCGAGGGGCGGAACGATCCTGCCGGGGTCCCGGTATGCGGGGTCCCGACCCCGTGTCGGAGACATCGCCCCAGCCCCCGCCGGGCTCCCGCTGCTCGGGGTGCCCACCGCGGACCTCGGGAACTCCGCGGGGCGGCGTGCCGTGCGCGGGCGTGCCGTGCGCCGGCGTGTCCTTCCCGCCGGACGCGCGCCGACGGCGCCCGGTACCGGGCCCCGGGCCCGCCTGCGCGTCGGCACCGGCACCGGAACCCGCACCCTGCGCCGACGGCACCCCCGAACCACCCGAACTACCCGTACCGCCGGTCGCGCCCGCCGGACCGCGGCGACTATGTCGTCCCACGCGCCGCCTCAGCTCCCCGAACCCGTACGGGAGTCGCCGGCGGCACAGCCATCACGGACGATCCGAGCGCGCGGAGCGCTCAGCTCCCCCAGGTCGACGAGGAGTTCACGGAAGCCCGTGGCCACGCTCTGCGGGTCCTCCATCATCGCCACATGCCCCGCGTCGGGCAGCGTCAGCAGCCGCGAGTCACGGAACGCGGCGGCCGCCCTGCGTGCCATGCGGAACGAGACGAGCAGATCGCGCCCTCCGTAGACGAGCAGGGTCGGCGCGAGCACCCGCTCGGCCTGTCGCCAGAGGCCGTGCTGGCCGCCCAGGGTGTACGCGTTCACGATGCCGCGGGCCGTGCGCGTCATCGCGTCCCAGAAGTAGGGGAGCTGGAGCCTGCGCTCCATCTCGCGGACCGCCGCGCTGAAGCCTTCCGGGGTGACCTTCTCCGGGTCGCCGTAACAGAGCCCCATCACGCCGCGCACCCGCTGCTCGGCCGTCCACTCCCTGGTGAGCCGGGCGAAGAGCGCGGCGACCCCCGGCACCGCGACCAGGCCGGTCGGCAACGCCGTGCGCTGCACCCGCAGCTCGGGCAGCGCGGGCGACACAAGCGTCAACGTACGCACGAGATCGGGGCGGACCGCGGCGACGCGCGTCGTGATGGCGCCGCCCAGGGAGTTCCCGATGAGGTGGACGGGGCCGCGGGCGCTCGCGTCGAGGTAGCGGATGACGGCGCGCGCGTGTCCGGTGAGGGAGTAGTCGCCGTCGTCCGGCGGGGGCGAGTCCCCGAACCCCGGCAGGTCGATCGCCTCGCAGTCGACGACGTCCTCCAGGAGCGGCATCAGGGCCGACCAGTTCTGCGAGGAGCCGCCGAGCCCGTGCACGAAGAGCGCGGGCGGAAGCCCGGGGCGGACGGAGGGCCGCGAGCGCACGGTCAGCGTGAGTCCGGGCAGCCCGACCGAGCCGAGCCGCTCCCCCTCCGCGACCGCGACGGCACCGGGCTTGGGCGCGGCGGTGGCGGCCAGCAGGTTCGGCAGCTCGGTCGAAGGCATGCGGCAATGTTACGAGACGATCACGCGGGGGTTCACGTGTTCGCCGTCACAGATCGCCCCGCATCACATAGCGCCTGATCCGGGTCTCTCCTACGCTCATAGAAAGCGGGCGAACAGGGCACTCGCATCACGAAGGGCCACCAGTACCGCAAGGGAAGAGAGCCATACATGAGTGTCGACCCGACCGATCCCGAGACCTTCGAGACGGAAGAGGACGCGACCGGCGCCGAGGCCGACGTGGAGGCCCCGGAGGCGGACACCGCGGAGCAGCACACCGATCTCGCCCCCAGCAGGGACGACTCCCTCCAGGACGCCGACCCGAACGCCGCCAGCGAAGCCGACCTCGTGGAGCAGGCCCGTGTGGTCCGCCTCGACGAGGACGACTACCGCTGAGGGTGCCGGGAGAGCCGGGGCGCCGGTGAGGGGCGAGGAGCCGGGCCGACGCCGGCCTGAGCGTGTTTGCCCCGCTACGCACCGCCGCGCACCCCGGCCGCGGCGGTCCACTCCGTGAAATTCTGCGTCCGCACCGCGCACATCACTGTTACCGAAAAGTACGATGGCGGCGCGGCGCACACCGCACATCGGACGATTGGGAGGCGGCGTGACAGCCATCGAGCAGACAGAGGCGGCACGCCCGCGGGGCACACGCCTGCCGCGCCGTGCCCGACGCAATCAACTTCTCGGCGCGGCCCAGGAAGTTTTCGTCGCACAGGGTTACCACGCGGCCGCGATGGACGACATCGCCGAGCGCGCCGGGGTCAGCAAGCCGGTGCTCTACCAGCACTTCCCCGGCAAGCTCGACCTCTATCTGGCCCTGCTCGACCAGCACTGCGAGTCACTGCTCCAGTCGGTCCGCACGGCGCTCGCGTCCACCACGGACAACAAGCTGCGCGTCGCCGCGACGATGGACGCCTATTTCGCGTACGTCGAGGACGAGGGCGGCGCCTTCCGGCTGGTCTTCGAGTCGGACCTGACGAACGAGGCCGCGGTCCGCGAGCGCGTGGACCGGGTCACGCTCCAGTGCGCGGAGGCGATCTGCGAGGTCATCGCCGAGGACACCGGCCTGCCCAGGGACGAGGCGATGCTCCTCGCCGTCGGCCTCGGCGGGTACTCGCAGGTGGTCGCCCGGTACTGGCTGGCCAGCGGCAGCACGGTCCCGCGCGAGAACGCGGTGCGGCTGCTCACGTCGCTCGCGTGGCGCGGCATCGCCGGCTTCCCGCTGCACGGCACCGAGGGCCACTGACCGCTCGCCCCTCTGTTCCCGTCCGGTGTTCGCTACCGGCGTTCATGGCCAGGTCCTTCCGCCTCCCCTCACCGGGCTAATGTGTGCTGGGTACGGCGCGGACGGCCGCGCACAGACTGACCGTCGGAGGGACAAAGCCGTGGAGGTCAAGATCGGCGTGCAGTACGCGCCCCGCGAGATCGTGCTGGAGAGCGGCCAGAGTGCCGAGGAAATCGAGCGCGCGGTGTCCGAGGCGCTGACCGGCAAGTCGCCGCTGCTGAGCCTCGTGGACGACCACGGCCGCAAGGTCCTGGTTCCGGCCGACCGCCTGGCGTACGTGGAGCTCGGCGAGCCCACGGCGCGCAAGGTGGGCTTCAGCGCCCTGTAGGACACGCTCGCGGACACGCCCGCAGGACGGGCCCGTGGGACGCGCATACGAGTACGGCCCGGTGGTTCTCAACCACCGGGCCGTACTTGTCTGTTGGCGTGCTTGTCGTACGAGGTGAAGACGGGGCCGCCGGTTCGTGGAGGGTTGCGTTCCGGCCACCTTGGGTACACCGGCTACGACCGACACGCACTGGCCGCGAGGGAGGGCATCACCGTGATTCTGGAAGCGCTCGGCTCCGCTCTGCTGGGTTTCGCCCTGTCCTGGGCCATCGCGCACCGCCTGGCGCACCGGCTGCCCGCGCGCAGCCTCGTCCTGTCGACGGGCCCGGCGGGCGCCCTGATCGGCGCCTTCATCACACACATGGCGCTGGGCGCCGGACACGCCCCCGCGACCCTCCTGGGAGCGGCGGCGGTATCGGCGGCCCTGCTCTCCCTGCTGATCCGCCCGACCCGAAACGGCCTGCACCGCTCAGCGACGGCGTAGGGAAACCGGCTGAACGGCTAGGCGGCCAGGCCCAGCGCCGCCATCCGCTTGGTGTGCGCCTCGGTGATGCGGGAGAACATCCGCCCGACCTCGGCGAGGTCGAACCCGTCGGCGACGCCCCCGACCAGCATGGTGGAGAGCGCGTCCCGGTCCGCGACCACCCGCTGCGACTGCGAGAGGGCCTCGCCCATCAGCCGCCGCGCCCACAGCGCGAGCCGCCCGCCCAGCCGCGGATCGGCCTCGATCGCGGCCCGCACCTTCTCCACGGCGAAGCTCGCGTGCCCGGTGTCGTCGAGGACGCCGAGCACGAGTCCGCGCGTATCGACGTCGAGGCGGGCCGCCACCTCGCGGTAGAAGTCGCTGGCGATCGAGTCACCGACGTACGCCTTGACCAGGCCCTCGAGCCAGTCGGACGGCGCGGTCTGCCGGTGGAAGCCGTCGAGCGCCGCCACGAAGGGCTCCATGGCCTCGGTCGGCTCCGCGCCGATCGCCGAGAGCCGGTCCCGCAACTGCTCGAAGTGGTGGAACTCCGCCGACGCCATCTTCGCCAGCTCCGCCTTGTCGCCGAGCGTCGGCGCCAGCTTCGCGTCCTCCGCGAGCCGCTCGAACGCCGCCAGTTCTCCGTAGGCGAGCGCGCCGAGCAGGTCCACGACCGCGGCGCGGTAGTGGGGCTCGGCGGAAGCCTTCGCCCAGTCCTGGGCGGCGACGCCGGTGGGCCCGGCGGGGGTTTCTGCGGAGGGTCCGGCGGGAGTTTCGGCGGGGGGTTCGGCGGCGGATTCAGCGGCGGTGTCAGGCGTCTCCATGAAACGCACAATAGCCCGCCTGCCGTAAGGCGTAAGGCCCTGGTCACTCCCCGAACAGACCCTGATCGGTGACGGGTGGGTCCCTGATCGGTCAGTGTGACGACGACCATGTGACGAATTCGCCAGACACGCATGCGAGATTCCGGGGTACAGTGGTATTGCGCCTGCCGAATATTCGACAGGCCGTACGAATGAGGATGCCCGGTCGGTGGCCCGATCGGCTCCGACCCGACAGCCCTCCGGGCGGTACGCGCAGCTGCGTACGGCACGAGGAGGGAACCTCAGCGGTAAGAGCGCTCGAGCGCAGGCAGTGGTCCCGCGCCCCCGGTCAGCCCCCCAAGCGTCCGGCGGTAGTGGCACGGTCACGACCCCCAGCGTTCGCCTCACGCCGCGTCTCACAGAAGAGGCATAGCCCTGACTACGACTTTCCGAGAGCTCGGGATTCTTCCCGAGACAGCCGAAGCCCTTGAAGCCGTCGGCATCATCACCCCCTTCCCCATCCAGGAGATGACCCTCCCCGTAGCCCTTTCGGGCAAGGACGTCATCGGCCAGGCCAAGACCGGCACCGGCAAGACGCTCGGCTTTGGACTCCCGCTCCTGGAGCGCGTGATCGTCCCCGCCGACGTCGAGGCGGGCCGCGCCAAGCCCGAGCAGCTCACCGAGGCGCCGCAGGCCCTCATCGTCGTCCCCACCCGCGAGCTGTGCCAGCAGGTGACGAACGACCTCCTGACCGCCGGCAAGGCGCGTAACGTCCGCGTCCTCGCCATATACGGCGGCCGTGCCTACGAGCCGCAGGTCGAGGCCCTCAAGAAGGGCATCGACATCGTCGTCGGCACCCCCGGTCGTCTCCTCGACCTCGCGGGCCAGCGCAAGCTCGACCTCAAGCACGTCAAGTGCCTCGTCCTCGACGAGGCCGACGAGATGCTCGACCTGGGCTTCCTGCCCGACGTCGAGCGGATCATCAACATGCTGCCGCCGAAGCGTCAGACGATGCTCTTCTCGGCGACCATGCCGGGCGCGGTCATCGGCCTCGCCCGTCGCTACATGTCGCAGCCCACGCACATCCGCGCCACGGCGCCGGACGACGAGGGCCAGACCGTCGCGAACACCGCGCAGTTCGTCTACCGCGCGCACAACATGGACAAGCCGGAGATGATCTCCCGCATCCTGCAGGCCGACGGCCGCGGGCTCGCGATGGTCTTCTGCCGCACCAAGCGCACGGCGGCCGACATCGCCGAGCAGCTGGAGAAGCGCGGCTTCGCCTCGGGCGCCGTCCACGGCGACCTCGGCCAGGGCGCGCGCGAGCAGGCCCTGCGGGCGTTCCGCAACGGCAAGGTGGACGTGCTCGTCTGCACGGACGTCGCCGCGCGCGGCATCGACGTCGAGGGCGTCACGCACGTCATCAACTACCAGTCGCCCGAGGACGAGAAGACCTACCTCCACCGCATCGGCCGCACCGGCCGCGCGGGCGCCAAGGGCATCGCGATCACGCTGGTCGACTGGGACGACATCCCGCGCTGGCAGCTGATCAACAAGGCGCTCGACCTGGGCTTCAGCGACCCGGTCGAGACGTACTCCAGCTCCCCTCACCTGTACGAGGAGCTGAACATCCCGGCGGGCACCAAGGGTGTCCTGCCGCGCGCCGAGCGGACCCGTGCGGGTCTGGGCGCGGAGGAGATCGAGGACCTCGGCGAGACGGGTGGGCGCGGGCGTGGTTCCCGCGGTGACCGTGACTCGCGTGGTTCGCGGGGTGACCGTGACTCGCGTGGTTCGCGGCGCGACGGTGGTTCGCGTGGCGACGGTGGTTCGCGTGGCGACGGTGGTTCGCGTGGCGACGGTGGTTCGCGAGATGACCGTGGTGGTCGTACGTCCTCGGGTCCCGCATCCCCCGCCTCTTCGGAGCAGGAGCGCCCGGCGCGCACGCCGCGCCGTCGCCGCCGGACGCGAGCCGGCAGCCCGCTGGACGCGACCCCGGTGACGGCGTCCGCTCCGGTCGCCGAGGTCGCGGCCGAGGTCACCACTGCGACCGCCCCTGAGGTCATCGCTGAGGTCATCGCTGAGCCGACGGAGTCGCGCACGCCGCGTCGTCGGCGTCGGACGCGGGGCGGGGCGGCGCCGGAAGCGGTGACCGCGACGGCCACGGCCACGGCCACGGCGGCCGAGCCTGAGGCGCCGGTGGCTGCTCCCGTTCCCGAGGCGGAGGCGCCGGTGACGAAGCCGCGCCGCCGGACGCGGAAGGCTGCGGAGCCGGTTGCCGAGGCGGAGGCCCCGGTCGAGGCCGCTGCCGCTGCCGCTGTCGCTGCCGAGAAGCCGAAGCGGACGCGGAAGGCTGCGGAGCCGGTCGCCGAGGCGGAGGCCCCGGCCGCCGCCGAGAAGCCGAAGCGGCGGACCCGTAAGGCTGTGGAAACGGCGGTTGAGGCCGAGGCCCCTGCGGCCGAGAAGCCCAAGCGGACCCGCAAGGCCGCGCAGCCCGTCGCCGAGGCGGAAGCTCCGGCTGCCGCCGAGAAGCCGAAGCGGCGCACGCGGAAGGCCGCGGAGCCGGTCGCTGAGGCGGAAGCCCCGGTCGCGGCCGCTGTCGCTGCCGAGAAGCCGAAGCGGCGTACCCGCAAGGCCGTCGAAACGGCGGTTGAGGCTGACGCCCCTGCGGCCGAGAAGCCCAAGCGGACCCGCAAGGCCGCGCAGCCGGTGGCCGAGGCGGAGGCTCCGGTCGCCGCCGAGAAGCCGAAGCGCACCCGCAAGGCCGCACAGCCGGTCGCCGAGGCGGAAGCCCCGGCCGCCGCCGAGAAGCCGAAGCGCCGGACCCGTAAGGCTGCGGAGACCGTGGTCGAGGCGGAGATCCCGGCGCAGGCGACGGAGGAGCCGAAGCCGCGTCGCCGTACGCGGAAGGCGGTTGCCGCCGAGGCGGCCGAGGTGACCGAGGCCGAGGCTCCGGCGCCACGCCGACGTACGCGCAAGAAGGTCGAGGCGGCGGAGAGCTGACGCTCATCCCTCCTCACACGAAGGCCCGTCCCTGCCCGGGGCGGGCCTTTGCCGTGCCTCCCCCTCCGCCCTCAGTCGATCGTCTTGATCACCCGGGCGGGCACTCCTGCGGCCACGGTGCCGGCAGGGACGTCACGAGTGACCACCGCACCGGCGGCGACCACCGCACCGGCACCGATGGTCACCCCTTGCGTGATCACGGCAGCCGTCCCGATCCAGACGTCGTCCTCGATGACGATCGGGGCGAAGGAGAGGTACTCACGGCGCTCGGCGAGGGGCAGCGGATGGCCTCCCGTGATGAGGCTGACCTTCGGGGCGATCATGACGCCGTCGCCGATACGGATGCCGCCCTTGTCCATGAAGGTGCAGCCCTGGTTGACGAAGACGTTCTCGCCGAACGTGGTGTTCAGCCCGCCCTCGGTGAAGAACGGCGGGTAGATCGTCACCGAGTCCGGCAGGGGGCCGCCGAATACAACGGAAAGTAGTTCTGCGCGGGCTGTGCTGTCGCTGAACGGAAGCGTGTTCAGCCGCGACGTCGCGTCGGTAACCTCCTTGATCCGCTCCACATGACGTGCGAACTCGGGTGTCTGGACGTACATGACGTGCTCTGTGCGGGTGGACATGGGCTGATCCCACCACTGCGCGGAACACGCGATCAAACAACCTGTACGAGGTAGACACAACCAATGGTTGTCCGAACTCGGACGGCCATCGAGCAGGCCGAGCAGGCTGCGCGCCCCGGTGGCCGACCCTTGCGCGTCGATGCCCTCAACTGCCGGGGCCGGCAGACCAGGCCCCGGCCAGGACCAGCGCCGAACGGCTCCTGGACACTCCGACCCGCCCACCCGCTGGTTGACGC
>NZ_WMBF01000862.1:0-969 GCF_019400875.1 Streptomyces anatolicus
GCGGCGGGGGACGGTCATCAACAGCTCCGGGATCAAGGGGACATGAAGAAGTGGTCGTCACCGACCGGGGTTTTGGCTAAGGTTAGCCTTACCTTAGGTCGAACTTGCAAGGGGTGAGCCCCTCGAACCCGGAAAGGCACCTTTCGTGGAACTCCGCGTCGAGCAGCTCACCGCCGGATACGGCGGCGCGCACACCGCCGTCGACGGCGTCGACCTCACGGTCGGATCCGGCCAGGTCGTGGCCATCGTCGGCCCCAACGGCTGCGGCAAGTCCACGCTCCTGCGCTGCATGGCGCGGCTCCACCGGCCCACAGCCGGGCGGGTGTTCGCGGGCGACGCGGACATCTGGCGGCTCAAGCAGCGCGAGACGGCCCACCGGGTCGCCCTGCTCCCGCAGTCTCCGCAGGCGCCCGAGGCGGTGACGGTCGCGGGTCTCGTACGGTACGGGCGCCACCCCCATCAGGGGCTGTTCCGTCAGTGGTCCGCCGAGGACGAGCGGGCGGTGACGCGGGCCCTTGAGGCCACCGGTACGGCCGGACTCGCCGAGCGGCGCCTCGACCAGCTCTCCGGCGGGCAGCGACAGCGGTGCTGGCTCGCGATGGCGCTGGCCCAGGAGACGCCGGTCGTCCTGCTCGACGAGCCGACGAGCGCGCTCGACATCGGGCACGCGGTGGAGGTCCTCGACCTGGTCAGGGAGGTCGCGGCGGAGGGGCGGACCATCGTGATGGTCGTCCACGATCTCGCGGCGGCGGCGCGGTACGCGGATGTCGTCGTCGCCATGCTGGCGGGGCGGGTGGTGGCGGTGGGGCCGCCGCGGTCTGTCATCGACGAAGGGCTCGTCATGACGCTTTACGGGATTGAGGCGGAGATCTTGCGGGCCGGGGCGGATGGGGCGCCCGTGGTGGTCCCGGTCGGCCGGGGCCCCGCCGTGCGGGGCTGACGGCCCGCCGCTTCGCGGCGGATCTTTCC
>NZ_WMBF01000149.1:0-13846 GCF_019400875.1 Streptomyces anatolicus
GGCGAGCACCGGCGCGAGATAGGTGTAGAGGCCGAGGCTGGCGACGGCCCCCAGGAAGGAGACGCCCACGATCGGCAGCACCGCGCGGTCGGTGAGCGCCCCGAGCCGCGCCCGCACCGGCACCGGCGGCCCGGCGGGCACCTCGGGCAGCCCCACCGCGAGGCCCACGAGCGCGACCGCGCCGAGCCCCGTCACCAGCCACATCGTGGCCCGCCAGGACGTGTGGTCGGCGAGCAGCACGCCCAGCGGGACGCCGAGCACCGTGCCCGAACTCATCCCGCCCATCACCAGTGCGAGCGCCCGCCCACGCCGCTCCTCCCCCGCGAGCGAGGCGGCGGCCGCTGTGGAAAGCGCCGAGTAGACCCCGGCGCCGACCCCCGCCACCGCCCGCGCGAGCAGCAGCATGCCGAGACCGGGTGCGAGCGCGGTGAGGCCGTTGCCGAGCGTGAAGACGGCCAGCGCGGCGACGATCAGCACGCGCGGCCGTACGCCGGACAGCAGCCCGGCGACGAGCGGCGCGCTCACCGCGTACGCGAGGGTGAAGACGGTGACCATCTGCCCCGCGAGCGAGACGGTCGTCCCCAGATCCCCGGCGACGACGGGCAGCAGCCCCGCCATCACATAGGCGTCGAGCCCCAATGTGAAGGACCCCACCATCAACAGCCACACCTTGCGCACGCCACTCAACTCCCTGGTCGTTCCTGTCGGGAGAGGAAACGTAGGCAGCCTCCGTATCTGGAAGGAAATGCCTGACGCGCGCATTTATGCTGAGGCAGCATGAATGACGTACGGGGCAGAGAAAGAGCCGGAGCCGGAGCAGGGGCCGAGGAAGGCCGGGTCTTTCCCGACGGCGTCGAACTGCGCCACCTGCGCGCCTTCCTCGCCGTCGCCGACGAGCTGAGCTTCACGCACGCCGCCGACCGGCTCCGCGTCGGCCAGCCCACGCTCACCCGGACCGTGCGGGCCCTTGAGGACACCCTCGGCACGCGCCTCCTGGAGCGGACCACGCGCCGCGTCGCGCTCACCGAGGCAGGGTGCCGGCTGCGCGACGAGGTGGCGCCGCTGCTCTCCCGGCTCGACGCCACGCTGCGCGCCGCGGGCAGCGAGCCCCCGGTCCTGCGGCTCGGCTTCACCTCGCTCCTGCCCGAGGCCTGCGCCGAAGCGGTCCCCGCCTTCAAGGCGGCCACCGGCGCGGGCGTGCGCCTGGTGCGGCGCGACACCCCGCTGGCGGGCCTGACCTCGGGCGCGTGCGACATCGCGGTCGTACGAGGTGACGTGCCGCCCGGCGCCGCGGTGCGCTCACGCCTGCTGCTGCACGAGCCGCGCATCGCGGTCCTCGCCCGCGAGGCGCCCGAACTGGCGGGCCGCCGCGTCGTGGACTGGGCGGAGCTGGCGGACCTCCCCCTGGTCGTCAACACCGTCACCGGCACGACCGGCCCCGAGCTGTGGCCCGAGGCCCGCCGCCCCCGCCTGGCCTGCACCGCCGACAACTTCGACGAGTGGCTGGAGGCGGTCGCCGCGGGCCACGGCGTGGGAGTCGCCCCGGAACCGGTGGCGCGCAGGCACTCGCACCCCTCGCTGCGCTACGTACGCCTGAAGAACGCCCCGCCCGTCGCCGTGCGCCTCGCGGTCCCGGCCAGGGACGCGCACCCGCTGGCCGACCGCTTCCTCGGTCAGTTCAGGGACGGGTCGTCCGGATAGGTCGCCACCATCGCCAGCTCGCTGCGCTGGCGTCTGAGCACCGCGCGCCACAGCCGCTCGGGGTCCGGGGAGGAGACGTCGCCGGGCTCGGACTCGACCACGTACCAGGCACCGTCCGCCAGCTCGGCCTCCAGCTGGCCGGGCCCCCACCCCGAATACCCCGCGAAGATCCGCAGGCTGCCGAGGGCCGGGGAGAGCAGCTCCGGCGGGGCCTCCAGGTCAACGAGGCCGATCGCGCCGTGCACGCGGCGGAAGCCGACGGGATCGACGCGGCCCGTGCGGAAGCGGATGCCGGACGGCGTGCCCTCCTCGCCGGGGATCACCGCGACGCCGAGCGCCGAGTCCAGCGAGACCGGACCGCCCTGGAAGACGACGCCCGGCGCCCCGGCCAGGTCGCCCCAGCCCTCCAGGATGTCGGCGACGTCCACCGGCGTCGGCCGGTTCAGGACCACGCCGAGCGAGCCCTCCTCGTCGTGGTCGAGGAGCAGCACCACCGCACGGTCGAAGTTGGGGTCCGCCAGGGCGGGTGTGGCCACGAGCAGCCGCCCTGTGAGCGAGGACACCTCGGTCATGGACCACATGATCCCGCATCTTCGCCCCGAGCGGGGAGGTAACGGCCCCACGGGAACCGACGCAGATCAGGGCGCATGAGTGCGACCGGAGCGCACACGGCGGCCGGTGACCCGGAGTGCCCGGTTCCGCACGGTTCGTGTTGTGGCCGACTCATGACCTGTTCCGTACCGCCCGCACCTTACGGAAGGGGGGTACGCGGCCATTACCCTTGCCCTTTGGTCCCCCCGTCCATCCAATCGGAACGCGAGATTCATGACCGTCACCGACGATGTACTGCTTGTCCACGGCGGAACCCCGCTGGAGGGCGAGATCCGTGTCCGCGGCGCGAAGAACCTCGTGCCCAAGGCCATGGTCGCCGCGCTGCTCGGCAGCGCTCCGAGCCGGCTGCGCAATGTCCCGGACATCCGCGACGTCCGAGTCGTACGCGGCCTGCTGCAGCTGCACGGCGTGACGGTCCGCCCCGGTGACCAGCCGGGTGAGCTGATCATGGACCCGTCGCACGTGGAGAGCGCGAATGTCGCCGACATCGACGCCCACGCGGGCTCGTCGCGCATTCCGATCCTCTTCTGCGGACCGCTGCTGCACCGCCTCGGGCACGCCTTCATCCCCGGCCTCGGAGGCTGCGACATCGGCGGCCGGCCGATCGACTTCCACTTCGAGGTGCTGCGCCAGTTCGGCGCGACCATCGAGAAGCGCGAGGGCGGCCAGTACCTGGAGGCCCCCCAGCGGCTCCGCGGCACGAAGATCAAGCTGCCGTACCCGTCCGTGGGCGCCACCGAGCAGGTCCTGCTCACCGCCGTGCTTGCGGAGGGTGTGACCGAGCTCTCGAACGCGGCGGTCGAGCCGGAGATCGAGGACCTGATCTGCGTACTGCAGAAAATGGGCGCGATCATCGCCATGGACACCGACCGGACCATAAGGGTCACCGGTGTCGACAGCCTCGGCGGCTACAACCACCACGCCCTCTCGGACCGCCTGGAGGCCGCCTCCTGGGCTTCCGCGGCGCTGGCGACCGAGGGCAACATCTACGTCCGCGGCGCCCAGCAGCGCTCGATGATGACGTTCCTCAACACCTACCGGAAGGTGGGCGGTGCCTTCGAGATCGACGACGAGGGCATCCGCTTCTGGCACCCGGGCGGCTCGCTCAACGCGATCGCCCTGGAGACGGACGTGCACCCCGGCTTCCAGACCGACTGGCAGCAGCCGCTGGTCGTGGCCCTCACGCAGGCCGCGGGCCTGTCCATCGTCCACGAGACGGTCTACGAGTCCCGGCTTGGCTTCACCTCCGCGCTCAACCAGATGGGCGCGCACATCCAGCTCTACCGCGAGTGCCTGGGCGGCTCCGACTGCCGCTTCGGCCAGCGGAACTTCCTGCACTCGGCGGTCGTCAGCGGCCCCACGAAGCTCCAGGGCGCCGATCTGGTCATCCCCGACCTGCGCGGCGGCTTCTCGTACCTCATCGCGGCTCTCGCGGCGCAGGGCACGTCCCGTGTCCACGGCATCGACCTGATCAACCGCGGCTACGAGAACTTCATGGAGAAGCTCCAGGAACTCGGCGCGAAGGTCGAACTCCCCAACGGCAAGACGACGCTGTAAGCGTCGCCCCGGTACGCGAAAGGGGCGGTCACCCACCGGGTGACCGCCCCTTTTTCGCTGCTTGAGGCTACTTGCCCTTGGCCGCTTCCTTCAGCTTGGAACCAGCCGAAACCTTGACGCTGTAACCGGCCGGGATGTTGATCGGCTCGCCGGTCTGCGGGTTACGGGCGGTGCGAGCGGCACGGTGCGTGCGCTCGAAGGTCAGGAAGCCGGGGATGGTGACCTTCTCGTCGCCCTTGGCAACGATCTCGCCGACCGTCTCGGCGAACGCGGCCAGCACGGCGTCGGCGTCCTTGCGGGTCACCTCGGCGCGGTCGGCCAGCGCGGCCACCAGCTCACTGCGGTTCATGTTTGTACTCCCGTGTTCTTTTGCCGTTGAGGCGTGATCGAAGCCGATGCTGCCAGGGTCCTCGGACAGTCCCCGGACCCGGGTCTTGCGTCAGACCCTCGCGCCCGATTACGCATCCTGCCCCCACCTGCGGCGGGAAAGCCAATCCGGCACCCTCCGAAGGGCCGCAGGGCCATGGTCCGCCACCCTAAAGGGGCGTTTACGACCGGGCGTCCCGCGACGCGCCGAGCGTCAGGCGGACGTGGGACCCGTCACAGCGGCGCCCGCGGCCTTCGCCGCGGTGCGCACCGCCCCGGCCACGGCACCCGCGACCTTGTCGTTGAAGACGCTGGGGATGATGTAGTTCCGGTTCAGCTCGTCCTCGGCGACGACGTCCGCGAGCGCGCCCGCGGCGGCCAGCATCATCTCCGTGTTGACCGTACGCGACTGGGCGTCGAGCAGGCCGCGGAAGACGCCCGGGAAGACCAGGACGTTGTTGATCTGGTTCGGGAAGTCCGAACGGCCCGTGGCCACGACCTCCGCCGTCTGGCGGGCGATCGCCGGGTCGACCTCGGGGTCCGGGTTCGCGAGCGCGAACACGATGGCGCCGTCGGCCATGGCGGCCACGTCGTCGCCGTTCAGCACGTTCGGGGCCGAGACGCCGATGAAGACGTCGGCGCCGACGACGGCCTCCTTGAGGGTGCCCGTGAGGCCCTCGGGGTTGGTGTTGTCGGCGATCCAGCGCAGCGGCGAGTCGACGTGGGCGGAGACCAGGTCCTCGCGGTCGGCGTGCACGACGCCGTGGATGTCGGCCACGACCGCGTTCTTCACACCGGCGGCGAGCAGCAGCTTGAGGATGGCCGTACCGGCCGCGCCCGCGCCCGACATGACCACGCGGACATCGCCGATGCCCTTGCCCACCACGCGCAGCGCGTTGGTGAGCGCGGCCAGGACCACGATCGCCGTGCCGTGCTGGTCGTCGTGGAAGACGGGGATGTCCAGGGCCTCGCGCAGCCGTGCCTCGATCTCGAAGCAGCGGGGCGCGGAGATGTCCTCCAGGTTGATGCCCGCGAAGCCGGGGGCGATCGCCTTGACGATCTCGACGATGGCGTCGGTGTCCTGGGTGTCCAGGCAGAGCGGCCAGGCGTCGATGCCCGCGAAGCGCTTGAAGAGGGCCGCCTTGCCCTCCATGACCGGCAGCGCGGCCTTCGGGCCGATGTTGCCGAGGCCGAGGACGGCCGAACCGTCCGTTACGACCGCAACGGAGTTGCGCTTGATGGTCAGCCGGCGCGCGTCCTCGGGGTTCTCCGCGATCGCCATGCACACGCGGGCCACGCCCGGGGTGTAGATCATGGAGAGGTCGTCACGGTTCCTGATGGGGTGCTTGGACGCCATCTCGATCTTGCCGCCGAGGTGCATCAGGAACGTACGGTCGGAGACCTTGCCGAGGGTCACGCCCTCGATGGTGCGCAGCTGCTCGACGATCTCGTCGGCGTGCGTGGTGGAGGACGCCGCGATCGTCACGTCGATCCGCAGCATCTCGTGGCCGGAGGCCGTGACGTCGAGGCCGGTGACCGAGCCCCCGGATGACTCGACGGCCGTGGTGAGCTGGGAGACCGCGGTTCCGCTCGCGGGCACCTCCAGCCGGACCGTCATCGAGTAGGAGACGCTGGGCGCCGTTGCCATGGCCGACTTCCTCTGCTTTCACCTTGTAGCTGTTGCCGTCCGATGGTCGCACCTACCAACGAGTACGTGGTAGTCGCCCCGGATTGAGAACGTTTTGTTCACCGACCGCCGTGCCGCACGGTCCGCGCTTTTTCGGAAACGAGTTTCCACCATACGAGAAGTTGAGGGAAACAGAAAGAGGCCCACGTCACCGGGTGACGTGGGCCTCTCTCGTACGTTCATGACACCGGCCCGCCATGCTCGCCTCGCGGCAAGTGGTCGCTCGTAGCGACGAAGGTTGGGCCCGGGGGCTTGGATCGAGCCGGTGCCACATCCAAGGTAACAAACGATCCCCGTAAGGCAATTCCCGTCCCGGGAAGTGCCGGGAACTCAGTCCCTGAGCAGGTCCGGCACCCCGTCCGCGTCCGGCTCGTCCCGCTCGCCCGACAAGACCGTGAGCTGCTGCGTCGCGCGCGTCAGCGCCACGTACAGCACCCGCAGGCCCGCCGGGGACTCGTCCGCGATCTCCGCGGGCGACACGACGACCGTCGCGTCGTACTCCAGGCCCTTGGCCTCCAGGCTGCCGAGCGCCACCACGCGGTCGCCGAGCCCGGCCAGCCAGCGGGCCGCCTGGTCGCGGCGGTTCATCGCGACCACCACCCCGACCGTGCCGCTCACCTGCTCCAGGAGCCGGGCCGCCTCCTCGCGCACGGACGCGCCGAGGTCCTTGTCGCGTACGACGGCGAAGCGGGGCCGCACACCGGTCGAGCGGACCGCCGACGGCGACTCGGCGCCCGGCAGCGCGAGGGCGAGCACCTTGGCGGCGAGATCGGCGATCTCGGCGGGGTTGCGGTAGTTGACGGTGAGGGTGAAGCGGCGGCGCGGGCGGCTGCCCAGGGCCTCGTCACGGGCCTCTGCCGCCTCGTCCGGGTCGGACCACGAGGACTGCGCCGGGTCGCCGACGACCGTCCAGGTGGCGTGCCGGCCCCGGCGGCCGACCATGCGCCACTGCATGGGGGTCAGGTCCTGCGCCTCGTCGACGATGACGTGCGCGTACTCGGTGCGCTCCGCCGCCAGGCGCTCGGCGCGCTCGCGCTGGGTCTCCTCGCGCTGCGGCATCAGCTCTTCGAGGCCGGTGAGCAGGTCGAGGGGGTCGAGCTCCTTCTTCTTCCGGGGCCTGTGCGGCGTACCGAGGATCGCCTGGAGTTCGTCGAGGAGCGCCACGTCGTGCACGGACAGGGCGTCGCGCTTGAGGGAGCGGGCGACCTTGCGGATCTCGCCGGGGTTCAGGGCGCGGCGGGCCCAGCGGCCGAGGCGCCGCTCGTCGCCCATCGCGGCGAGGACCGCGCGCGGGGTCAGCTCCGGCCACCACGCGTCGAGGAAGCGGATGAAGTCGTCCTCGGAGGTGATGTCGTCGTCGAAGGAGGAGCGCAGTTCGGCGGCGAGCTCCGGGTCCGAGTGGCGTCCCGCGGCCCCGGACTGCGACCACAGGGCGTCCAGGAGCAACTTGCGGGCGCGGGGGCGCAGCAGGTTCACCGGGGCGGTGCCGCTGAGGGCGTTGCGGCGGATGCGGTCCAAATGCTCGGCGTTCAGCTCCAGGCGCCGCCCGAAGGCGACGACGCGCAGGCGCGTGGGCGCGCCCTGGGGCTCCGGGCTGTCTTGCGCTACCGCCGGGTCGTCGCCGAAGGCCAGCTGCTCGTCGCGCGGGGCCGCGGGCCTGGCCTGCACGCCCTCAAGCGCGCCCCGCGCCGCCTTGCGCAGCACGCCCAGCATGCGCGAGGAGCCCTTGACGCGGGCCACCGCCGGGGAGTCGTAGACCGTGGCCTCGATGCCGTCGACCAGGGAGCCGACCGCGCGGATCGCCACCTGGCCCTCCTCGCCGAGCGAGGGCAGCACGCCCTCGGTGTAGGCGACCAGGAGCGGGGTCGGGGAGACGATGAGGATGCCGCCCGCGTAACGGCGGCGGTCCTGGTAGAGGAGGTACGCGGCGCGGTGCAGCGCCACCGCCGTCTTGCCGGTGCCGGGGCCGCCCTCCACGTACGTCACTGACGCGGCGGGCGCGCGGATCACCATGTCCTGCTCGGCCTGGATCGACGCCACGATGTCCCGCATCGAGTGGCTGCGGGCCTGGCCGAGCGCGGCCATCAGCGCGCCGTCGCCGATCACCGGCAGCTCTTCGCCGTTCAGGCGGGCGGTGATCTCCGGGCGCATCAGGTCGTCCTCGACGCCGAGGACCTTGCGGCCCTTGGAGCGGATGACGCGGCGGCGTACGACACGGCCCGGGTCGACCGGCGTGGAGCGGTAGAAGGGGGCTGCGGCGGGTGCGCGCCAGTCGATGACGAGCGGGGAGTAGTCCGCGTCCAGGACGCCGATGCGGCCGATGTGCAGGGTCTCGGCGATATCGGCCGTGTTGTCCTCGTTGACGGCGCCCTCGGCGGGCTCCACGGCCGTGTACGCGCCGTCGGGGCCCTTCTTGCCGTCCTTGCCGCGGAGCAGGTCGATGCGGCCGAAGAGGAAGTCCTCGAACTCGTTGTTGAGCCGGTTGAGATGCACCCCGGCGCGGAACACCTGCGCGTCGCGCTCGGCGAGCGCGCCCGGCGTGCCCACCTGGGAGCGCTTGGCGGCGTCGTTCATCAGGAACTCGGCCTCGTGGATCTTCTCCTCGAGACGCCGGTAGACCTGGTCGAGATGGTCCTGCTCGACACTGATCTCGCGGTCCCGTGTGCCTGGCGGCATTACTGCGTTGAGGTCGGCCACCGAGGCCCCTTTCAAGACGTGCTGCTCGCCCGTGATGAGCAGCCGTCCACCGTACGCGAAAGGAACCCCCCTTGTGCACCTTCGTGCGCCGGTACGCCCCCCTGGACGCCGACCGGACGCCGACCGGGCGCCGAGTGGAGCATCGGCTAGACGTCGACCTCGACCAGGCGGTCGCCGTCGAAGGTGGTCACCTCGAAGTGGTCGATGTCGTTGCGGTCCATGGCGGCGCCCCCGTGCACGTACAGCGGACTGCGCGCCCACTTGTTCGGGCTGTCCTTGATGCCGTACCCCCACTTGGGCACCGACCAGGTGGTGACCGTCTCCTTCTTGCCGTCCTTGCCGACCGCGACGAGGGAGCACTTGAGCGGCCCCTTGACGTTCTTCAGCTCCAGGACGGCATGGGTGCCCCAGGTCTTCTTCTCCGTGCCGACCGTGGCGCTGACCTTCGTCGCCGGGTCCGTGGCCTCCCGCTTCTCCTCCATGTGGTGGAAGAAGGCGTCCTCGGCGGGGCTCGTGGGGTGCGGGTGGGCGGCGATGTCCTTCGAGCCCGCGTCGTCGCCGGTCACCGCGAGGACCGTGAGCGGGCCGCCGACGATCAGCGCGACGGCCGCCGCGACCAGGTACAGGCCGCGCCTGCGGCGCCGCTCGCGCGTGCGGGAGACCTCGTCGGCCAGGCGCTGGGCGAGGCGGGGTCCGGGACGCGCGGCGAGCTGTTCGCCGATCGCCGGTACGCCGTGGCCGCCGGGCAGGTCCGCGAGCGCGGCCAGCATCGGCTCCACGCCGGAGAACTCCTCCAGCTGCCGCGCGCAGAACTCGCAGACCGCGAGGTGCGCCTCGAAGCGCGCGTTCTCGGCCTCGTCCAGGACACCGAGGGCATAGGCGCCGACGGTCTCGTGGATGGTGTCGTCCTGCCACTCGTCATGGTGGCCGTAGAACTCGGTCATGCCGTCACCCCCCGCTCCTCGAGTGCGAGCTTCATCGAGCGAAGCGCGTAGAAGACCCGCGAGCGGACCGTGCCGCTGGGTATGCCCAGCGTCTGAGCCGCCTCATTGACGGTACGCCCTTTGAAGTAGGTCTCCACAAGTACCTCTCGGTGCGCGGGAGTCAGGTCCTCCAGCGCGTCGGAGAGCGTCATGAGCCACAGCGCCTTATCGATCTCGTCCTCCGCGGGGATGACCTCCAGCGGCGACGGATCGACCTCCTGCGGCCGGGCCTGCCGGCTGCGGTGGCCGTCGATGACGATGCGCCGGGCGACCGTCACCAGCCAGGGGCGTACCGAACCGGTCGCCCGATTGAGCTGACCGGCGTTCTTCCAGGCACGGATGAGTGTTTCCTGTACGACGTCCTCGGCGCGCTGGCGGTCGCCCGCCACCAGCCGCAGCACGTACGCGAGGAGCGGTCCCGCGTGCTCGCGGTAGAGCGCGCGCATCAGCTCCTCGTCGGGCCCCGGTGGCCGGCCGAGGCGATGCCGGGCCGGTTGCGGGCGTTCATCGGCCACGGCGGAATCCTTGCGCACGGCTGCCTCCGGTGTCCGCGGTTCGAGCGGGTCTGGCGGGTCTCACATCGGAGGTACGTACGTACGTGGGGGGCGCGGCGTTCAACGTGGCTCGCGGAGAGGGGATTTCGCAGGCGCGGACAGGCACCCACGGTCCAGGCCGACCAGCCGAGTCGCGGGCGCGGGGTGGCTTCAGGGGCGGGACAGGGCCGCTCTGCGGCGGTGCCTCGCCACGCGTTCGCGGTTGCCGCAGACCTCGCTGGAGCACCACCGGCGCCGGTGGCCGCGGGACGTGTCCAGGTACACGATGGGGCAGTTGTCCCCCTCGCACTGGCGCAGCAGCGCGCGGGCCACGGGGTCGGTGAGCAGGTCGACGGCGTCCCTGGCGACGCAGGCGACGAGCGCCGCGCACTCCGGGGCCTCGCGCAGGGCGCGGGCGAGGGTGCCGTCGGCGGCGCGGACCGCGCAGGGGGCGGGCGGCGCCGGAGCGGCCAGGGCGTTGACTCGTTCGAGGGCGGCGTCGGCGGGCCTGCTCTCGATCTCGCCGAGCACCAACTCCGCGATGTGGCCTCGTAATGCGGTGAACTCGGCGAGCCAGGAAGGGCCCGCACCCGGCAGGGAGGCATCCGGCGGGACCAGGCCGGCGCCCACGAGCCAGGCGCGCAGTCTCGCCATGGAGTCGAGCCGCTCCACGGGGTGGTTCGTCGCCACCAGGTCCAGGCAGCTCCGCCCGGAGTCGAATCGCAGCTCGTACGGAGCCGGGGCCATGCCCAACACCATGCGCCTGTCACCGCCTTGGGGGTCACCGGTGAGTGAAAGCCGTCGCGTACCCCCTACAGTGCCCGTCCCCCGGCGGGTCCGGAAGCCCTGCCACCGCCCCGGCCCCGACGAACCGTCAGGAACCGCCTCACTCCCCGTACTTGGAATCGGCCACCGGATCGATCGCGAGCCGGTACCCCCGCTTGACCACCGTCTGGATCAGTTTCGGCGCGCCCAGCGCCGTACGCAGCCGGGCCATCGCGGTCTCCACCGCGTGCTCGTCGCTGCCCGCCCCCGGCAGCGCCCGCAGCAGCTCGGCGCGGGCCACCACCCAGCCGGGCCGCCGGGCGAGCGCGCGCAGCAGGGCCATGCCCGCGGGCGGCACCGGCCGCAGCTCGTCGTCGACCAGCACGGCGTGCCCGCGGATCTCCACGCGGCGCCCCGCGATCGGCAACGCTCGCGCGCGGGAGGGCAGTTCCTGGCAGAGGAGTTGTACGAGGGGGCCGAGCCGGAAGCGTTCGGGCTGGACGGTGTCGACCCCGAGGGACTGGAGCGGCAGCGCGGTCACGGGCCCCACGCAGGCGGTCAGCACGTCGTGACCGAGGGCGGCCAGGAACTCGGCGGCCATGCCCCGCTCCTCCGCGCGGGCCAGCAGCGACGCGGCGGCGGGCGCGCTGGTGAAGGTCAGCGCGTCGACGCTCCGCGCGACCGTGGCGTCAAGGAGCCGGTCCACGGGCGCGATGTCCTCCGGCGGCAGCCACCGGTAGACGGGCACGCCGACGACCTCGGCGCCGCCTGCCCGCAGCGCCTCCACGAAGCCGGGCAGCGGCTCGCCGTGCAGCTGGAGCGCGATGCGGCGCCCCTCGACGCCCTCGCCGAGCAGGCGGTCGAGGACCTCCGCCATGGACTCGGAGGAGGGCGACCACTCCTCGGTGAGCCCGGCGGCGCGCACGGCACCCTTCACCTTGGGCCCGCGGGCCAGCAGCTCGACCCCGCGCAGACAGCCGAGCAGGGCTTCCCCGTACCCCCAGCCCTCCGCGGCCTCGATCCAGCCGCGGAACCCGATCGCCGTGGTGGCGACCACGATGTCCGGGGCGTGGTCGATCAACTCCTTGGTCGCGGCGAGCAGTTCACTGTCGTCGGCGAGCGGCACGATGCGGAGCGCGGGCGCGTGCAGGACGGTCGCGCCACGCCGCTGGAGCAGCGTGCCGAGCTCGTCGGCGCGGCGGGCGGCGGTCACCCCGACGGTGAATCCGGCGAGGGGGCCGTGGGCGGCGTCCCGGCCGCCGGGCGCGCCGGGCCGCGAGGCGGGGGGCGCCTGCGAGGCGGGGGCCGTTTGCGAGGCGGGGGTCGCCTGCGATGTGGAGGTCGCCTGTGGTGTGGAGGTCGAGGGGCGGCTGGGCTGCGGTGGAGTGGCGTGCATAGTTCGTCTCGTCTCGTCCCGCTCGTGGCTCATGGGCGGCGGACGACCGAGCCTGTCAACGGCGCGTGACAGGCTCGGATCACAGCGATGTCCGCCGTGTTACGTCACACCTCGGCATAGCTGAGCTGCGGCTTCGCGTCCGCGTCGGCCCCGGCGACCGTACGGACGGCCGCCTTCCCCCGAAGGTATACGGCCCAGGTGACCACCGAGCACACCCCGTAGAAGGCGAGGAATCCGACGAAGGCCCCCGTGCCCGACCCCACGGTCTGGAAGGACTGCCGGAGGGCGAGGTTGATGCCGAGCCCGCCGAGCGCGCCGACGGCCCCGATCAGCCCCATCGCCGCCCCGGACAGCCGCCGCCCGTACGCCGCGGCCTCCTCCCCCACGAGCCCCTTGCCCTCGGCCTTGGCCTGGAAGATCCCGGGGATCATCTTGTACGTCGACCCGTTGCCGAGCCCGGTGAGCACGAAGAGCGCGATGAACGCGCCGACGAACAGCGGCAGCGACTCCCTGACCGAGGCCAGCACGACGACGCCGGTCGCGGCCCCCATGCCGACGAAGTTCCCCAGGGTGATGCGCGCCCCGCCGAACCGGTCGGCGAGCCGCCCGCCCACGGGCCGGATGAGGGAACCGAGCAGCGGCCCGATGAAGGTCAGCTGCGCGGCCTCCAGGGGCGTACGACCGAACTGTGTCTGGAGGACGAGCCCGAAGGCGAAGCTGTACCCGATGAAGGACCCGAACGTCCCCACGTACAGGAACGCCATGATCCACGTGTGCGCGTCCCGCACGGCGGCCCTGACGGCCCCGGTGTCATTGCGCACGGACGAGATGCTGTCCATGTAGCGCGCGGCGCAGAACACGGAGACGAGAACCAGCGGAATGTAGATCCCGAGCACCACCCGCGGTCCGCCGCTCGCCCCGATGACGGCGAGCCCGACGAGCTGCACGACGGGCACGCCGATGTTGCCGCCTCCCGCGTTGAGCCCGAGCGCCCAGCCTTTCTCCCGCAGCGGGAAGAAGGAGTTGATGTTGGTCATGCTGGAGGCGAAGTTGCCGCCCCCCACGCCGGTGAGCAGCGCGCACACCATGAAGGTGGTGTACGAGGTCCCCGGCTCCATGACGACGAAGGCGGCCACGGTGGGCAGGAGCAGCAGGGAGGCGGCGATGACGGTCCAGTTACGCCCTCCGAAGCGGGCGACGGCGAAGGTGTAGGGGACGCGGACGACGGCCCCCACCAGGGTCGCCATCGACACAAGGAAGAACTTCCCCGCCGGATCGATCCCGTACTCCGGCCCCATGAACAGAACCATCACGGACCACAAGCTCCACACGGAGAACCCAATGTGCTCGGAGAGCACCGAGAACGCCAGATTCCGCCGGGCGACCCGCTCCCCTCCCTCCTCCTTCCAGAACTTCTCGTCCTCCGGGTCCCACCGCTCGATCCACATCACACGCCTCCACCGCTAGTCCACAGGCCAAGGCCGACGCTCCCGAAAGTGCCGACGCTACCGAAGGTAGGGAGACCGCGTTTCGGCCCTGTGGCGCAGAG
>NZ_WMBF01000014.1:0-36279 GCF_019400875.1 Streptomyces anatolicus
GTCCTACACCGATGTCCCCGGCAAAGCGATAAGCCCCGCAAAGGAATCCCGACGCTCGCGGATCGCGTTCGGCCTCGTCAGAGGCGTGCGCAACCCGGAAATCCTCCGGCAAGACGCAATGCGCCCCTGGTTCGTGGGCGATGAAGTGGTCAGGCCCACCGCGAACCAGCGCCAAGTCTCCCGGCCTGAGTTCAACGGGGTCGCCCTCGCCATCGAGCCACAGCCACGCATGCCCCTGAATCACCGCGTGAACGGCCAACTGAATCGTCCCCGGCAGCCGAAGCCCCCAAGGTGCGACTGCGATGGATCGCGCGAACACGCCGCCAGCAGCGCGGGCGCGCACCAGATGCTCTTGCAATATGTCCATGTTGTGAGCGTATCACGCAAATTATTGAGTGCATAGATTATTGATGCTCTCATTCGATACGCCTAAAGTCACTTCATCGACCCACCTACCGGAAACCCCGACATGAATAACCTTAGCGATCACCTCACCCTGGTGCTCGGCGCCACCGGCAAGACCGGCCGCCGCGTGGTGGCCCACCTGCGCGCGGCGGGCCACACCGTGCGCGCCGCGTCCCGTACGGCGGAGACCCCCTTCGACTGGACCGACCGCTCCACCTGGGCCCCCGTCCTGGACGGCGTCGGCGCCCTCTACCTCGTCGGCCCGCCCGACCCCGAGCCGATCGCCGACTTCGTCGCGCAGGCGAAGGCGGCGGGCGTACGCCGCTTCGTGGTCCTCTCCGGCCGGGGCATCGAGGTCTACGGCTCCTCATTCGAACCGTCCATGGCGGAGGCCGAGCGCGTGGTGCGCGAGGCGGGCGTGGACTGGACGGTGATCCGCCCGAACAACTTCTCGCAGAACTTCGACGAGGACGTCTTCCACGCACCCCTGCTCGAAGGCCGCCTGGCGCTGCCGGTCGGCGACGTGCCGGAGCCGTTCGTCGACGTGGAGGACATCGCGGAGGTGGCCGCCGCCCTGCTCACCGAGGACGGGCACACGGGCCGTACCTATGAACTCTCCGGGCCGCGCTCGCTGACCTTCGCCGAAGCGGTGGCGGAGATGGCGGAGGCGTCGGAGCGGCCGATGCGGTTCGAGGACGTCACGGAGGAGGCCTACGTGGCCGAACTGGCCGGGCGTGGCGTGCCCGAGGACGCCGCCCGTTCCCTGGCGGAGGTGCTCGCCTTCCTCGCCGGGGGCCACAACTCCGCTCCGGTCCCCGGCGTCCGCGAGGTGCTCGGCCGCGAGGCCCGCGACTTCACGGAGTACGCGAAGAGGGCCGCGGCGGCGGGCGCCTGGGGCTAGGGCCTGTCCGGCGGATCATGCCGCGGGACGCGGGGTGTGGCACCCCGATCTGCGGCGTTGTCGTCGGTTGTCAACGCTCCGCGTTGCCGCCCTCCTCCGCCTTGCATCTCGACGCACCACACCCCGCTCACCCGCACCTGAAAGGTGGCCGCCACCCGAACGCGACCTGATCCGCCGGACAGGCCCTAGGAGGCGGCCCGCGCCTGTTCGCGCACGCGCTCCGACAACTGCGGGGGCATCGGCTCATGCCGGGCGTATGCGCGGCTGAAGCGTCCGGTGCCCTGGGAGAGGGACCGCAGGTCCACCGCGTACCGGCCGATCTCGATCTCGGGGACCTCGGCCCGTACGAGCGTGCGTCCGCCGGGCGCCTGCTCGGTGCCGACCACCCGGCCGCGGCGGCCCGACAGATCGCTCATCACCGCGCCGACATGGTCGTCGCCGACCAGCACCCGCACCTCCGCGACCGGTTCGAGCAGGTGGATCCCGGCCCCGGCCGCCGCCTCGCGCAGCGCGAGCGCGCCCGCCGTCTGGAACGCGGCGTCGGAGGAGTCCACCGAGTGCGCCTTGCCGTCCAGAAGCGTGACGCGTACGTCGACGAGCGTGTACCCGGCCGCGACGCCCTTGGCCGCCTGCGCCCGCACGCCCTTCTCGACGGAGGGAATGAACTGGCGGGGGATCGCGCCGCCGACCACCTTGTCGACGAACTCGATGCCGCTGCCGCCGGGCAGCGGCTCCACCTCGATCTCGCAGATCGCGTACTGGCCGTGCCCGCCGGACTGCTTCACATGGCGCCCGCGCCCCACCGACCTGCCCGCGAACGTCTCCCGCAGGGACACCCGGTGCGCCACGACGTCGACCTGGACGCCGTACCGATTGCGCAGCCGCTCCAGGGCCACGTCGGCGTGTGCCTCGCCCAGGCACCACAGGACCACCTGGTGGGTGTCCTGGTTCTGTTCGAGCCGCATCGTCGGGTCCTCGGCCACCAGGCGCGCGAGGCCTTGCGAGAGTTTGTCCTCGTCCGCCTTGCTGTGCGCCTGGATGGCGAGCGGCAGCAGCGGGTCGGGCATGTCCCAGGGCTCCATCAGGAGCGGGTCGTCCTTGGCCGAAAGGGTGTCGCCGGTCTCCGCGCGGTGCAGCTTGGCCACGCACGCGATGTCGCCCGCCACGCACCGGCTGAGGGTGCGCTGCTGCTTGCCGAAGGGGGAGGACAGGGCGCCGACGCGCTCGTCGACGTCGTGATCCTCGTGGCCGCGGTCCGCGAGGCCGTGCCCGGAGACGTGCACCGTCTCGTCGGGGCGCAGGGTGCCGGAGAAGACGCGTACGAGCGAGATCCGGCCGACATAGGGGTCGGAGGCGGTCTTGACGACCTCGGCGGCCAGGGGCCCGTCCGGGTCGCAGGAGAGCGCGGGCCTCGCCTTGCCGCCCGGCGTCGTCACGGCCGGCGCGGGGTGTTCGAGCGGGGTGGGGAAGCCGCCCGTGATCAGCTCGAGGAGCTCGACGGTGCCGATGCCCTGGCGGGCGCCCTCCGCGGCCGGGGCGGCGGCGAGCACGGGGTGGAAGATGCCGCGCGCGACGGCCCGCTCCAGGTCGTCCACGAGCGTCTTGAAGTCGATGTCCTCGCCGCTGAGATAGCGGTCCATCAGGGACTCGTCCTCGCTCTCGGCGATGATCCCCTCGATCAGTTTGTCGCGGGCCTCCGCGATCAGCGGCAGCTGGTCCTCGCCCGGCTCGGACTCCTTGCGCTCGCCCGACGCGTAGTCGTAGACCCGCCGGGAGAGCAGCCCGATCAGGCCGGTCACCGGCGCGTGCCCGTCCGGGCCCTGCTCGCCGTGGAGCGGCAGATACAGCGGCAGTACGGCGTCCGGATCGTCGGCGCCGAACGCCTCGGCGCAGTTGCGCGTCATCACGGTGAAGTCCGCGCGGGCCGACTCCAGGTGCGTGACCACGATGGCCCGCGGCATGCCCACCGCCGCGCACTCCTCCCACACCATGCGGGTCGCGCCGGTGACGCCCTCGGCGCCCTCCGCCGCCGAGACGACGAAGAGGGCCGCGTCCGCGGCGCGCAGACCGGCCCTCAGCTCCCCGACGAAGTCGGCGTATCCGGGGGTGTCCAGAAGATTCACCTTGATGCCGCCCCATTCGAGGGGCACCAGGGACAGCTGCACCGAGCGCTGCTGCCGGTGCTCGATCTCGTCGTAGTCGGAGACGGCCGTGCCGTCCTCGACGCGGCCCGCGCGGTTCACCGCCCCCGCGGTCAGCGCGAGCGCCTCCACGAGGGTCGTCTTGCCCGATCCGCTGTGGCCGACCAGCACCACATTCCGTACGGACGCGGGGTGGTCGGCCGTCACTGCCCTGCCGGCGGCTCCGGGGTGTGCGTTCGCCTTGTCGCCCATGCCTTGCCTCCCGGTCACGTGCGCGGTGAGGAGGCTCAGCCCCCTCGGGGATGCTGGCTGCTGCGGACGCGCTGGGGCCCGGTGCGGGGCTGCTCCGACGGCGCCCGTGGTGCTTTCGAGCTTTCCACTCGGGTCACGGTGCGTCCATACGTCGTACGCGATCGTGAGGGGGCGAGCCGGTGCGTCAGGGGCGTGACTACGATGGGTCGGCCGGTGGCCAACGGGGCCACGCGGCGCACCGACCCCTCGGGAAGGCCATGCTGAACAAGTACGCGCGTGCATTCTTCACGCGTGTCCTCACACCGTTCGCCGCGTTTCTCATCCGCCGCGGGGTCAGCCCCGACGCGGTCACCTTCATCGGCACGGCCGGTGTGGTGGCGGGAGCGCTGGTCTTCTTCCCGCGTGGCGAGTTCTTCTGGGGCACGATCGTCATCACGCTGTTCGTCTTCTCGGACCTCATCGACGGCAACATGGCCCGCCAGCTCGGCCGCTCCAGCCGCTGGGGCGCCTTCCTGGACTCCACGCTCGACCGGGTGGCCGACAGCGCGATCTTCGGCGGCCTCGCCCTGTGGTACGCCGGATCCGGCGGCGACAACATCCTCTGTGCCGTCTCCATCTTCTGTCTGGCGAGCGGCCAGGTCGTCTCGTACACCAAGGCGCGCGGCGAGGCGATCGGCCTGCCCGTGGCCGTCAACGGCCTGGTGGAGCGCGCCGAGCGGCTGGTGATCTCGCTGGTCGCCGCGGGCCTCGCCGGGCTGCACAAGTTCGGCGTCCCGGGCATCGACGTCCTGCTCCCCATCGCCCTGTGGATCGTCGCGATCGGCAGCCTCGTCACCCTCGTGCAGCGCGTCGTGACCGTGCGCCGCGAGGCCGCCGAGGCCGACGCCGCCCCGGGCCAGGAGAGTGAGACGGCGCAGTGAGGGACCAACTCACCGACGCGCTGTACGGTCTCGGCTGGAGCACCGTCAAGAAGCTTCCCGAGCCGGTCGCCCAGCGGCTCGGCACGACCATCGCCGACGCGGTCTGGAAGCGCCGGGGCAAGGGCGTGCTGCGCCTGGAGTCCAACCTCGCGCGCGTGGTGCCCGACGCCTCTCCGGAGAGGCTCGCCCAGCTGTCCAGGGCGGGCATGCGGTCGTACCTGCGCTACTGGATGGAGTCCTTCCGGCTGCCCTCCTGGAGCCGGGAGCGCATCAGGGACGGCGTCGACGTCGAGGGGCAGCACCACCTCACCGACGGACTCGCCGCCGGCAAGGGCGTCATCGTCGCCCTGCCGCACCTCGGCAACTGGGACCTCGCGGGCGCCTGGGTCACCACCAAGCTGGAGATCCCCTTCACGACCGTCGCCGAGCGCCTCAAGCCCGAGACGCTCTTCGACCGCTTCGTCGCCTACCGCGAGAGCCTCGGCATGGAGGTCCTGCCGCACACCGGCGGCGCCGCCTTCGGCACGCTGGCCCGGCGGCTGCGCGCGGGCGGTCTGATCTGCCTGGTCGCCGACCGCGACCTGTCGGCCTCCGGCGTCGAGGTGAAGTTCTTCGGGGACAGTGCCCGGATGCCCGCAGGCCCCGCCATGCTGGCCCAGCACACCGGCGCGGCGTTGCTGCCCGTGACGCTCTGGTACGACGGCACGCCCGTCATGAAGGGCCGCATCCACCCGCCTGTCGACGTCCCCGAGACAGGTACCCGCGCCGAGAAGACGTCTGTCATGACGCAGGCGCTGGCAGACGCCTTCGCCACCGGCATCGCCGACCACCCGGAGGACTGGCACATGCTCCAGCGACTGTGGCTCGCCGACCTGGAGCCCCGCCCCGGCGGCCCCGCGGCGGGGGAGCCCTCGTGAAGATCGGCATCGTCTGCCCGTACTCCTGGGACGTGCCGGGCGGCGTCCAGTTCCACATCCGCGATCTGGCGGAGCACCTGATCCGCCTCGGACACGAGGTCTCCGTCCTGGCCCCGGCCGACGACGAGACCCCGCTCCCGCCGTACGTCGTCTCGGCGGGCCGGGCCGTCCCCGTGCCGTACAACGGCTCGGTCGCGCGCCTCAACTTCGGCTTCCTGTCGGCCGCCCGGGTCCGCCGCTGGCTGCACGACGGCACCTTCGACGTCATCCACATCCACGAGCCGACCTCGCCGTCGCTCGGGCTGCTCGCGTGCTGGGCGGCGCAGGGGCCGATCGTCGCGACCTTCCACACGTCCAATCCGCGCTCCCGGGCCATGGTCGCCGCCTACCCGATCCTGCAGCCCGCCCTGGAGAAGATCAGCGCCCGTATCGCCGTGAGCGAGTACGCGCGCCGCACCTTCGTGGAGCACCTGGGCGGCGACGCGGTCGTCATCCCCAACGGCGTCGACGTCGACTTCTTCGCCAAGGCCGAGCCCAAGCCCGAGTGGCAGGGCGAGACCATCGGCTTCATCGGCCGCATCGACGAGCCCCGCAAGGGCCTGCCGGTCCTGATGAAGGCGCTGCCGCAGATCTTCGCCGAGCGGCCGGACGCGCGCCTGCTGGTCGCCGGACGCGGCGACGAGGACGAGGCGGTGGCCACGCTCCCGGCCGAACTGCGCCCCCGGGTGGAGTTCCTGGGCATGGTCAGCGACGAGGACAAGGCGCGGCTGCTGCGCAGTGTCGACCTGTACGTCGCCCCGAACACCGGCGGCGAGAGCTTCGGGATCATCCTCGTCGAGGCGATGTCCGCCGGCGCGCCCGTGCTCGCCAGCGACCTCGACGCCTTCGCCCAGGTCCTCGACCAGGGCGCGGCGGGCGACCTGTTCGGCAACGAGGACGCCGACTCCCTCGCCAAGGCGGCGGTGCGCCTCCTCGCCGACCCCGAGCGCCGCGAGGGCCTGAGGGAGCGCGGCAGCGCGCATGTGCGGCGCTTCGACTGGTCGACCGTCGGCGCGGACATCCTCGCGGTGTACGAGACGGTGACGGACGGCGCGGCCTCCGTCGCGGAGGACGAACGGTCGGGTCTTCGGGCGCGGTTCGGCCTTACGCGCACCTGACGGTCCGTTTGCGGAGGGGCGCCCTGAGCCGTGCCGGGACGCCTTGGGGTGCCCGGTGGTGAACCGGCGGCCGCGGGGCGACTAGCCTGAAATCCGTGACCTCCACCCTGATCTGGATCGCGGTAGCCCTCTTCGCGATCGGCCTCTACCTGAGCTGGACCGCCGGACGGCTCGACCGGCTGCACGCCCGGATCGACGCCGCCCGTGCCGCCCTCGACGCGCAACTGCTGCGCCGCGCCTCGGTCGCCCAGGAGCTGGCCACCTCGGGGGTGCTCGATCCCGCCGCCTCGATCGTGCTCTACGAGGCGGCCCACGCGGCCCGGCAGGCGGAGGAGGAGCAGCGCGAGGTCGCCGAGAGCGAGCTGAGCCAGGCGCTGCGGGCGATCTTCGGTGAGATCCAGCAGGTCGAGGCGGTGCGCGAGGCCCCCGGCGGCGACGAGGCGGCCACCGAACTGGCCGCGGCCGTGCGCCGGGTGCCGATGGCCCGCCGCTTCCACAACGACTCCGTACGCGCCGCCCGCGCCCTGCGCAGGCACCGCAAGGTCCGCTGGTTCCGTCTCGCGGGGCACGCGCCCTTCCCGATGGCGTTCGAGATGGACGACGAGCCGCCGGTGGCGCTGGCCGACCGCGCGGGCGCATAGCGCCTCGGTGCCGTGAACTGCCTGGTCAGCGCGGCACCGGCCGACCGCGTCCCGGAAAAATGAGCCACCGGTCAACCATTGGCCCTTGCTGTGGCCTGGTGTTCGAGAGTTACCTCGGAGTCGCAGAAACTTCTCTTCAGCGAGTGAGGTCAACCCCGTGTCCAGCACCCCCTCCAGCAGCAACCAGACGCCCGAGACCGGCACCGCGCGCGTGAAGCGCGGCATGGCCGAGCAGCTCAAGGGCGGCGTGATCATGGACGTCGTCAACGCCGAGCAGGCGAAGATCGCCGAGGACGCCGGTGCCGTCGCCGTCATGGCGCTGGAGCGGGTGCCCGCCGACATCCGCAAGGACGGCGGCGTGGCGCGGATGTCCGACCCGAACATGATCGAAGAGATCATCGAGGCCGTCTCCATCCCGGTCATGGCCAAGTCCCGCATCGGCCACTTCGTCGAGGCCCAGGTGCTGCAGTCCCTCGGCGTCGACTACATCGACGAGTCCGAGGTGCTCACCCCGGCCGACGAGGTCAACCACAGCGACAAGTTCGCCTTCACGACCCCGTTCGTGTGCGGCGCCACCAACCTGGGCGAGGCCCTGCGCCGCATCGCCGAGGGCGCGGCCATGATCCGCTCCAAGGGCGAGGCCGGCACCGGCAACGTCGTCGAGGCCGTCCGCCACCTGCGCCAGATCAAGAACGAGATCGCCCGCCTGCGCGGCTTCGACAACAACGAGCTGTACGCCGCCGCCAAGGACCTGCGCGCCCCCTACGAGCTGGTCAAGGAGACCGCCGAGCTGGGCAAGCTGCCCGTCGTGCTCTTCTCCGCCGGTGGCGTCGCCACCCCGGCCGACGCCGCCTTGATGCGCCAGCTCGGCGCCGAGGGCGTCTTCGTCGGCTCCGGCATCTTCAAGTCCGGCGACCCGGCCAAGCGCGCCGCCGCCATCGTGAAGGCCACCACCTTCTACGACGACCCGAAGATCATCGCCGACGCCTCCCGCAACCTCGGTGAGGCCATGGTCGGCATCAACTGCGACACCCTGCCCGAGACCGAGCGCTACGCGAACCGAGGCTGGTAATGACCACTCCCGTAGTGGGCGTCCTCGCCCTTCAGGGGGACGTACGGGAGCACCTGATCGCCCTGGCCTCGGCTGACGCCCTGGCCAGGCCGGTCCGGCGCCCCGAAGAGCTGGCCGAGGTCGACGGCCTGGTCATCCCCGGCGGCGAGTCCACCACCATCTCCAAGCTGGCGACCCTCTTCGGCGTCATGGAGCCCCTTCGCGCGCGCGTGCGTGACGGCATGCCGGTCTACGGCACCTGCGCGGGCATGATCATGCTCGCCGACAAGATCCTCGACCCGCGCTCGGGCCAGGAGACGGTGGGCGGCATCGACATGATCGTGCGCCGCAACGCCTTCGGACGCCAGAACGAGTCCTTCGAGGCGGCCGTCGACGTCAAGGGCGTCGAGGGCGCCCCGGTCGAGGGTGTCTTCATCCGGGCGCCGTGGGTCGAGTCGGTCGGCGCGCAGGTGGAGGTGGTCGCCGAGCACGAGGGCCACATCGTCGCCGTGCGCCAGGGCAACGCGCTCGCCACGTCCTTCCACCCCGAGCTGACCGGAGACCACCGCGTCCACGCTCTGTTCGTGGAGATGGCGCGGGGTAACACGCGCGCGGGATCCTTGTAGGATCTCCGGGGATCCCCGGAGCCTTGCGTCTGGGAGAGTTCGTACTGGTTGTTGGGTAACGCGAAGGAGACAGGCAGATGTCCGGCCACTCTAAATGGGCTACGACGAAGCACAAGAAGGCCGTGATCGACGCCAAGCGCGGCAAGCTCTTCGCGAAGATGATCAAGAACATCGAGGTCGCGGCCCGCACGGGCGGCGCCGACGTGTCCGGTAACCCGACGCTCTTCGACGCCATCCAGAAGGCCAAGAAGAGCTCGGTCCCGAACAAGAACATCGACTCCGCGGTCAAGCGCGGCGCCGGTCTCGAAGCCGGTGGCGCCGACTACGAGACGATCATGTACGAGGGTTACGGCCCGAACGGCGTCGCGGTGCTCATCGAGTGCCTCACCGACAACCGCAACCGCGCCGCGTCCGACGTCCGCGTCGCCATGACGCGCAACGGCGGCTCGATGGCCGACCCGGGCTCCGTCTCCTACCTCTTCCACCGCAAGGGCGTCGTGATCGTCCCCAAGGGCGAGCTGACCGAGGACGACGTGCTCGGCGCGGTCCTTGACGCGGGCGCCGAGGAGGTCAACGACCTCGGTGAGACCTTCGAGGTGCTCAGCGAGGCCACCGACCTGGTCGCGGTCCGCACCGCCCTCCAGGACGCCGGCATCGACTACGACTCGGCCGACGCCAACTTCGTCCCGACCATGCAGGTCGAGCTGGACGAGGACGGCGCCCGGAAGATCTTCAAGCTCATCGACGCCCTTGAGGACAGCGACGACGTGCAGAACGTCTTCGCCAACTTCGACGTCTCCGACGAGGTCATGGCCAAGGTGGACGCCTGACACACGCGGATGTGACGCGTATGCGACGACGGGCCGACGGGGACACGCCCCTGTCGGCCCGTCGCGTTGTCAGTGCGAGCCGATAGCCTGCACAAACAGGTGAGCGAAGAAGTGGGGGCTGTCGTGCGGGTGCTGGGGGTCGACCCGGGGCTGACCCGGTGCGGTGTGGGGGTCGTCGACGGAGTCGCCGGACGCCCTCTGACCATGCGCGGCGTCGGTGTCGTACGGACCCCGGCCGACGCCGAGCTGGGGCTGCGGCTTGTCGCCATCGAGCAGGGCATCGAGCAGTGGCTCGACGAGCACGACCCCGAAGTCCTCGCCGTGGAGCGGGTGTTCAGCCAGCACAACGTCCGTACGGTCATGGGTACCGCCCAGGCCAGCGCCGTCGCCATGCTCTGCGCCTCGCGCCGCGGCATCCCCGTCGCCCTGCACACCCCGAGCGAGGTCAAGGCCGCCGTCACCGGCAGCGGCCGCGCCGACAAGGCCCAGGTCGGGGCGATGGTCACCCGCCTCCTGCGGCTCGACGCACCGCCGAAACCCGCCGACGCGGCGGACGCTCTGGCCCTCGCCATCTGCCACATCTGGCGCGCGCCCGCGCAGAACCGCCTGCAACAGGCCGTTGCCCAGAACCGGCTCCAGCAGGCCGCGGCCCAGCACGCCGCAAGGACCCTCACAGCCCAGAAAGCAGCCCAGCAAGCAGCCCAGAAAGGCCGTACCGCATGATCGCCTTCGTCAGCGGCCCCGTCGCCGCCCTCGCCCCCGATGCCGCGGTGGTCGAGGTCGGCGGCATCGGCATGGCCGTCCAGTGCACACCGAACACCCTCTCCACGCTCCGGGTGGGCCAGCAGGCCAAGCTCGCCACCTCCCTGGTCGTGCGCGAGGACTCCCTGACCCTGTACGGCTTCGCGGACGACGACGAGCGGCAGACCTTCGAGCTGCTGCAGACCGCGAGCGGCGTCGGCCCGCGCCTGGCCCAGGCCATGCTCGCCGTGCACAGCCCCGACGCCCTGCGCCGCGCCGTCTCCACCGGCGACGAGAAGGCGCTGACCGCCGTCCCCGGCATCGGCAAGAAGGGCGCCCAGAAGCTCCTCCTGGAGTACAAGGACCGGCTCGGCGAACCGCTGGGCACCGGCGGCTCCGCCATCGGCAGGGCCGTCACCTCCGGCTGGCGCGACCAGCTGCACGCCGCCCTGATCGGCCTCGGGTACGCCACGCGCGAGGCCGACGAGGCCGTCGCCGCCGTCACCCCGCAGGCCGAGGCCACCGAGGGCACGCCCCAGGTCGGACAGCTCCTCAAGGCCGCGCTCCAGACCCTGAACCGCACTCGCTAGCCCCCTCCGTACGCACCCGCAGGCCACCCCCCCCCGAAACGCATCGCGAGGCACACCGCATGAACTGGGACGACACCACCGACGAAGCTGCCGCCGCGGCCGAGCGGCTGGTGGGCTCCGTCGCCGACGGCGAGGACCAGGCCGTCGAGGCCGCCCTGCGCCCCAAGGACCTCGGCGAGTTCATCGGCCAGGAGAAGGTCCGCGAGCAGCTCGACCTCGTCCTGCGGGCCGCCCGCGCGCGCGGCGCCACCGCCGACCATGTCCTGCTCTCCGGCGCCCCCGGCCTCGGCAAGACGACCCTCTCGATGATCATCGCCGCCGAGATGGGCGCCCCGATCCGCATCACCAGCGGGCCCGCCATCCAGCACGCGGGCGACCTCGCCGCGATCCTCTCCTCCCTCCAGGAGGGCGAGGTCCTCTTCCTCGACGAGATCCACCGCATGTCGCGGCCCGCCGAGGAGATGCTTTACATGGCGATGGAGGACTTCCGCGTCGACGTCATCGTCGGCAAGGGCCCCGGCGCCACCGCCATCCCCCTCGAACTGCCGCCCTTCACCCTCGTCGGCGCCACCACGCGCGCGGGCCTGCTGCCCCCGCCGCTGCGCGACCGCTTCGGCTTCACCGCGCACATGGAGTTCTACGAACCCGCGGAGCTGGAGCGGGTCGTCCACCGCTCCGCCCAGCTGCTCGACGTGGAGATCGACCCGGCCGGCGCCGCCGAGATCGCGGGCCGCTCGCGCGGCACGCCCCGTATCGCCAACCGCCTGCTGCGCCGCGTGCGGGACTACGCCCAGGTCAAGGCCGACGGCGTGATCGACCGAGCCATCGCGGGCGCGGCCCTCGCGGTCTACGAGGTCGACGACCGGGGCCTCGACCGCCTCGACCGCGCCGTCCTCGAGGCCCTGCTCAAGCTGTTCGGTGGCGGCCCCGTCGGCCTTTCCACCCTCGCGGTCGCGGTGGGGGAGGAGCGCGAGACCGTCGAGGAGGTCGCCGAGCCCTTCCTCGTACGCGAGGGGCTGCTCGCCCGCACCCCGCGCGGCCGCGTCGCGACGCCCGCCGCCTGGGCGCACCTGGGCCTTACGCCGCCGCCCCGGCCGGGCGGAGGCGGAAAGGGACAGCAGGATCTGTTCGGGGCGTGACAGTGGCGCGAGAGCGCACCGCGAGCGGGGCAGAACGGCGCGGATAGTCGCTTGCCCAGGAACTGCGGTGCCATGCTGAGCGTTGTTCGTTAGGTGCGGACTCGCTTAGACTCCGCCGACGCCGCCTTTGCGGGCGGCGTGCCCACCCCCATCCATCAGGCCGCTTACCCCCGCGGTCGTGCGAAGGAAACTCCGTCCCGTGAATATCGTGACCCTCCTCCCGTTCATCGTGCTCATCGGGGCCATGTTCCTGATGACCCGGTCTGCGAAGAAGAAGCAGCAGGCCGCCGCGCAGATGCGTAACGAGATGCAGCCCGGCACCGGCATCCGCACGATCGGGGGCATGTACGCCACCGTCAAGGAGGTCCACGACGACGCCGTCCTCCTTGAGGTGGCCCCCGGTGTCCACGCGGTTTACGCGAAGAACGCGATCGGCGCCGTTCTCGCCGACGACGAGTACAACCGCATCGTGCACGGCACCGAGGCCGACCTGAACGAGGACGCCCCCGTCGTGCCGGACGACGCCTCCTCCCTGACCGAGACCGACGAGCCCGCCGACGCTTCCGACGACTCGCGCATCGACCTCGGCAAGAAGGACGCGGCCGCCGAGGCCGACGACGCGCAGCCGAAGAAGACCGACGGCGAGTCCGACGCGAAGTAGTCACGACCGGGGCCCGTGGGGCGCGCCGCTCGCGCACCACGGGCCCCGGACCACGTGCATTTCGCGCCGAATCTCGACACCACTTCATGGCCGCCCGCCCGGAACCTCCCCGCACCGTTCGGGGCCGGACCGGATGCCGGGCGGTTGGACAGGGAGAACGAGAAGGTGGCAGCACCGAAGAAGGGCCGAAGGCAGAGCGCACCGGGCAAGCCGGGCCGCGCACTGGCCTTCATCCTGATCGCCCTCGTGGCGCTGACCGGGGGAATGTTCCTTTCCGGACACACCACACCGCGCCTGGGCATCGACCTCGCGGGTGGTACGAGCATCACGCTCGAGGCGAGGAACGAGCCGGGCCAGAAGAACGCGATCAACCCGACCAACATGAACACGGCCGTTGACATCATCAACAACCGTGTCAACGGCCTCGGTGTCTCCGAGGCCGAGGTCCAGACCCAGGGCGATCGCAACATCATCGTCAACATCCCCAAGGGGACGAACGAGAAGCAGGCGCGCGAGCAGGTCGGCACGACCGCTCAGCTCTACTTCCGTCCGGTGATCACTCAGGCCGCCGGCGCGCCGGTTCCCGAGCCGTCCGCCAGCTCCTCGTCCGGGACGGACAAGGAGAAGGACAAGGACAAGGCCACCGACAAGGCGGCCGACAAGGCCACGGACAAGGCCACCGACAAGGACGAGGCGAACTCCCCGTCCTCCTCCGCGTCGCCCCAGGGCCGTGCCGTTAGTGAGGCCCTGAAGGCCGACCCGACCCCGTCCGCGACGGACAAGGCCAAGGACGACGGGAAGAAGGACGAGAAGCCCTCGCCCACGCCGTCCACCGACCCGGCCACGGCCAAGCTCCAGGAGCAGTTCACCAAGCTGGACTGCACGGACAAGAAGGCCCGCGCGGCGGCCGGCAAGGGCGTCAAGCCGTCCGACCCCACCGTCGCGTGCGGCAAGAGCCCCGACGGCAAGACGTGGGACAAGTTCATCCTTGCCCCGGCCGAGGTCAACGGCAAGGACGTCGACGAGGCGCAGGCGACCATCAACCAGCAGACCGGTGCCTGGGTCGTCAACATGGAGTTCACCAAGAGCGGCGGCAAGAAGTTCGCGAAGACGACGGGCAAGCTCTCGCAGCAGCAGTCCCCGCAGAACCAGTTCGCGATCGTCCTGGACGGCGAGGTCGTCTCGGCCCCCAGCGTCAACACGACGCTGACCACGAACGCCGAGATCTCCGGCAGCTTCAACCAGGACTCCGCCAAGGACCTGGCGAACATCCTGTCGTACGGCGCCCTGCCGCTCACCTTCCACGAGCAGAGCGTCACCACGGTCAGCCCGGCCCTCGGCGGCGAGCAGCTGAAGGCAGGCCTGATCGCGGGCGCCATCGGTCTCGCGCTCGTCGTCATCTACCTGGTGGTCTACTACCGCGGCCTGTCGCTCATCGCCATCGCGAGCCTCCTGGTCTCCGCGGCGCTGACGTACGCGATCATGACGCTGCTCGGCCCGACCATCAACTTCGCGCTGAACCTCCCCGCGGTGTGCGGTGCGATCGTCGCGATCGGCATCACGGCGGACTCGTTCATCGTCTTCTTCGAACGCGTCCGTGACGAGGTCCGCGAGGGACGTACGCTGCGTCCCGCCGTCGAGCGGGCCTGGCCGCGCGCCCGGCGCACGATCCTCGTCTCCGACTTCGTCTCCTTCCTCGCCGCCGCGGTGCTCTTCGTCGTCACGGTCGGCAAGGTGCAGGGCTTCGCGTTCACGCTCGGTCTGACCACCCTGCTCGACGTCGTCGTGGTCTTCTTCTTCACCAAGCCGCTGATGACGCTCATGGCACGCAAGAAGTTCTTCGCGAGCGGCCACAAGTGGTCGGGCTTCGACCCGAAGCGGCTCGGCATCAAGCCCCCGATCCGCCGGACACGCCGCACCACCGGCTCCTCCGTTGGCCCTGTCGACCCGAAGGAGGCGTGAGATGTCGAAGCTCGGCGATCTCGGCGCCAGGCTCTACCACGGCGAGGTCGGCTACGACTTCGTCGGCAAGCGCAAGATCTGGTACGCCGTCTCGATACTGATCACCATCACGGCCATCGTGGGCCTCGCGGTGCGCGGCCTGAACATGGGCATCGAGTTCGAGGGCGGCGCCGTCTTCAACACCCCGAAGACGAGCGTCTCGGTCACGCGGGCCGAGGAGGCCGCGGAGAAGGCCTCCGGCCACGACGCGATCGTCCAGAAGCTGGGCGACGACGCGATGCGCATCCAGATCGCGGGTGTGGACATCGACAAGGCCGACCAGATCAAGGCGGCGCTGGCCAAGGACCTCGACGTCAAGGCCGCGGACATCAACGCCGACCTGGTGGGCCCCAGTTGGGGCGAACAGGTCGCCAACAAGGCCTGGCAGGGCCTGGCGATCTTCATGATTCTCGTGGTGATCTACCTGGCCATCGCCTTCGAATGGCGCATGGCGCTGGCGGCACTGATCGCGCTCATCCACGACATCACCATCACCGTCGGTGTGTACGCGCTGGTCGGCTTCGAGGTCACGCCCGGCACGGTGATCGGTCTGCTGACCATCCTCGGTTACTCGCTCTACGACACGGTCGTGGTCTTCGACAGCTTGAAGGAGCAGTCGAAGGACCTCACCAAGCAGACCCGCTTCACCTACAGCGAGGTCGCCAACCGCAGCATCAACGGCACCCTGGTGCGCTCCATCAACACCACGGTCGTCGCGCTGCTCCCGGTGGCGGGCCTGCTGTTCATCGGCGGCGGTGTCCTGGGCGCCGGCATGCTCAACGACATCTCGCTGTCGCTGTTCGTCGGCCTCGCGGCCGGTGCGTACTCCTCGATCTTCATCGCCACGCCGCTCGTCGCCGACTTCAAGGAGCGCGAGCCGCAGCTGAAGGCCCTGAAGAAGCGGGTGCTCGCCAAGCGCGCGTCGGCCGCGGCCAGGGGGGACTCGGTGGAGGACGGTGACTTCCGTGGGGAGGACGAGCCGCGGGGCAGCGTTCCCGACGACGAGGCCACACCGGCCGTCGTCGGCCCGCGGGCCCAGCCGGCCTCGCGCAGCCGCGGCAAGGGCAGGCCGTCGGGGAAGCGCCGATGACCGAGGTCGCAGACGTCTCCGAGCTGCTGCTCAGCCACATCCGTGACGTCCCGGACCATCCAAAGCCGGGGGTGATGTTCAAGGACATCACACCGCTGCTGGCCGACCCGGCCGCGTTCGCGGCGCTCACGGACACGCTGGCCGCCCTCAGCACGCGGCACGGCGCCACGAAGATCGTCGGCCTTGAGGCCCGCGGCTTCATCCTCGGCGCCCCGGTCGCGATCCGCGCCGGGCTCGGCTTCATCCCCGTACGCAAGGCGGGCAAGCTCCCCGGAGCGACGCTGCGCCAGAGCTACGACCTGGAGTACGGCAGCGCCGAGATCGAGGTGCACGCCGAGGACCTGGCGGCGGGCGACCGCGTCATGGTCATCGACGACGTCCTCGCCACCGGCGGCACCGCCGCGGCCTCGGTGGACCTGATCCGGCGCTCGGGCGCCCAGGTGGCCGGTGTCGCGGTCCTCATGGAGCTGGGCTTCCTCGACGGCAGGCAGAAGCTGGAGCGCGCTCTGGAGGGGGCGCCGCTGGAGGCGCTGATCACCGTCTGAGAGGGCGCGCGGGACACGGCGACGGGCGCTCCGGCACAGGCCGGGGCGCCCGTCGCCGTCTTCCCGGCACGTGGGGGGGGAATCGACGCGCCGCCCCTCGCGTTTCTCCAGTACAGAGCTGTCTCACCGGCCGAAGGCGAGCCGACGGCCCAGGATCGATACCATGGGTTCTTCGGGGCCTGACCGGGGGACCCCGATCGCGCACAGGGAGCGCTCTTGCCAGACGAGTCCCAGCCACTCACCGCCGCCAAGGCCGCCCAGGCGGGCAAGGAGGCCTCGGCGGGCTCCGCCGCGCCCGCGAAGAAGGCGGCGGGCCCCCAGGGCGGCACCTCCGCGCAGCGCGCTCAGGGCGAGGTCTCCCGGGGTGACAAACCGGCCGAGCAGCCCCGCCCGAAGCCGGCCGCGGACCACCACCCGACGGCTCCCGCGATCCGCCCCGCCACGGGCGCGCCCGCGCGCTCCGGCTCCTCCAACCGCGTGCGGGCCCGGCTCGCCCGGCTCGGCGTGCAGCGTTCGAACCCGTACAACCCGGTCCTCGAGCCCCTGCTGCGGATAGTGCGCAGCAACGACCCGAAGATCGAGACGTCCACGCTCCGCCAGATCGAGCGGGCCTACCAGGTCGCCGAGCGCTGGCACCGCGGCCAGAAGCGCAAGAGCGGCGACCCGTACATCACGCACCCGCTCGCCGTGACGACCATCCTCGCCGAGCTGGGCATGGATCCGGCCACCTTGATGGCCGGTCTCCTGCACGACACCGTCGAGGACACCGAGTACGGCCTGGACACCCTCAAGCGCGACTTCGGCGACCAGGTCGCCCTGCTCGTCGACGGCGTCACCAAGCTCGACAAGGTCAAGTTCGGCGAGGCCGCGCAGGCCGAGACCGTGCGCAAGATGGTCGTCGCCATGGCCAAGGACCCCCGCGTCCTGGTCATCAAGCTCGCCGACCGCCTGCACAACATGCGCACGATGCGCTATCTCAAGCGCGAGAAGCAGGAGAAGAAGGCGCGCGAGACCCTGGAGATCTACGCGCCGCTCGCCCACCGCCTGGGCATGAACACCATCAAGTGGGAGCTGGAGGACCTCGCCTTCGCGATCCTCTACCCCAAGATGTACGACGAGATCGTGCGGCTGGTCGCCGAGCGCGCCCCCAAGCGCGACGAGTACCTCGCCATAGTGACCGACGAGGTCCAGGCGGACCTGCGCGCCGCCCGCATCAAGGCGACCGTCACCGGCCGCCCGAAGCACTACTACAGCGTCTACCAGAAGATGATCGTCCGCGGCCGTGACTTCGCGGAGATCTACGACCTGGTGGGAATTCGTGTACTTGTCGACACCGTCCGCGACTGCTACGCGGCGCTCGGCACGGTCCACGCGCGATGGAACCCGGTCCCCGGCCGGTTCAAGGACTACATCGCGATGCCGAAGTTCAACATGTACCAGTCGCTGCACACGACGGTCATCGGCCCCAACGGCAAGCCCGTCGAGCTGCAGATCCGCACCTTCGACATGCACCGCCGCGCCGAGTACGGCATCGCCGCCCACTGGAAGTACAAGCAGGAGGCCGTCGCCGGCGCCTCGAAGGTCCGTACCGACGTGCCGCGGAAGGCCGGCGGCAAGGACGACCACCTCAACGACATGGCGTGGCTGCGCCAGCTCCTCGACTGGCAGAAGGAGACCGAGGACCCCAGCGAGTTCCTGGAGTCGCTGCGCTTCGACCTGTCGCGCAACGAGGTCTTCGTGTTCACGCCGAAGGGCGACGTCATAGCGCTCCCGGCGGGCGCCACCCCCGTCGACTTCTCGTACGCGGTCCACACCGAGGTCGGCCACCGCACCATAGGGGCGCGGGTCAACGGCAGGCTCGTACCGCTCGAATCGACCCTGGACAACGGCGACCTGGTGGAGGTCTTCACCTCCAAGGCCGCGGGCGCGGGCCCCTCCCGCGACTGGCTCGGCTTCGTCAAGTCGCCGCGGGCGCGCAACAAGATCCGTGCGTGGTTCTCCAAGGAGCGCCGCGACGAGGCCATCGAGCAGGGCAAGGACGCCATCGCGCGCGCCATGCGCAAGCAGAACCTGCCGATCCAGCGAATCCTCACCGGCGACTCCCTGGTCACGCTCGCGCACGAGATGCGCTACCCCGACATCTCCTCGCTGTACGCGGCGATCGGCGAGGGACACGTCACCGCGCAGTCCGTCGTGCAGAAGCTCGTCCAGGCCCTCGGCGGCGAGGAGGCCGCCAACGAGGACATCGCCGAGAGCGCGCCGCCCTCGCGCGGCCGCAGCAAGCGCCGCTCGAACGCCGATCCGGGCGTGGTCGTCAAGGGCGTCGAGGACGTGTGGGTCAAGCTGGCCCGCTGCTGCACGCCCGTCCCCGGGGACCCCATCATCGGCTTCGTCACGCGCGGCAGCGGCGTCTCGGTGCACCGCAGCGACTGTGTGAACGTCGACTCGCTCTCGCGTGAGCCCGAGCGGATCCTGGAGGTCGAGTGGGCGCCCACGCAGTCGTCGGTCTTCCTGGTCGCCATCCAGGTCGAGGCCCTGGACCGTTCGCGCCTGCTCTCCGATGTCACGCGCATCCTCTCGGACCAGCACGTGAACATCCTGTCGGCCGCGGTGCAGACCTCGCGCGACCGCGTCGCCACCTCCCGCTTCACCTTCGAGATGGGCGACCCCAAGCACCTGGGCCACGTGCTCAAGGCCGTCAGGGGAGTCGAGGGCGTGTACGACGTGTACCGGGTCACCTCGGCGCGCAGGCCCTGACTCCTGTCGGACATGGGTCCGCCCCCGGCGCAGAAGCGCCGGGGGCGGACCCATGCCGTGCGGGCTGTCAGCCGCCGAACTCGTGCAGACCCTTGAGAGCCTGGTCGAGAAGCGCCTGACGGCCGTCCAGCTCCCGCTGGAGCTTGTCGGCCTTGGCCGTGTTGCCCGCGGCGCGCGCCTTCTCGATCTGCTCCGTCAGCTTGTCCACCGCCGCCTGCAGCTGCCCCGTCAGACCCTCGGCACGCGCGCGTGCCTCCGGGTTCGTGCGGCGCCACTCGGCTTCCTCGGACTCCTGGAGCGCCCGCTCCACGGCCTGCATACGGCCCTCGACCTTGGGGCGCGCGTCACGCGGGACGTGGCCGATGGCCTCCCAGCGTTCGTTGATGGAGCGGAACGCGGCACGAGCCGCCTTCAGGTCCGTCACCGGCACGAGCTTCTCGGCCTCGTCGGCCAGCTCCTCCTTGAGCTTCAGGTTCTCGCCCTGCTCGGCGTCGCGCTCGGCGAAGACCGCGCTGCGCGCCGCGAAGAAGACGTCCTGCGCGCCGCGGAAGCGGTTCCACAGGTCGTCCTCGTGCTCGCGCTGGGCGCGGCCCGCCGCCTTCCACTCCGTCATCAGCTCGCGGTACCGCGCGGCCGTCGGGCCCCAGTCCGTCGAGCTGGACAGCGCCTCTGCCTCGGCGACCAGCTTCTCCTTGGCCTTGCGAGCCTCCTCGCGCTGCGCGTCCAGCGAGGCGAAGTGCGCCTTGCGGCGCTTGGAGAACGCCGAGCGGGCGTGCGAGAAGCGGTGCCACAGCTCGTCATCCGACTTGCGGTCCAGGCGCGGCAGACCCTTCCAGATGTCCACCAGGGCCCGCAGCCGCTCACCGGCCGCCCGCCACTGCTCGCTCTGGGCCAGCTCCTCGGCCTCGACGACCAGGGCCTCCTTGGCCTGCCGCGCCTCGTCGGACTGCTTGGCCTTCTGGGCCTTGCGCTCCTCGCGGCGGGCCTCGACGGTCTCCACCAGCTTGTCGAGCCGCTTGCTCAGGGCGTCCAGATCGCCGACCGCGTGCGCCTCGTCGACCTGCTGGCGCAGGTGATCGACGGCGGTCAGCGCGTCCTTGGCCGACAGATCGGTCGTCTTCACCCGGCGCTCGAGAAGTCCGATCTCGACGACCAGACCGTCGTACTTGCGCTCGAAGTAGGCAAGGGCCTCGTCAGGAGAACCTGCCTGCCACGAACCGACCACTCGCTCGCCGCCGTCGGCCGTACGCACGTACACGGTCCCCGTCTCGTCGACGCGGCCCCACGGGTCGCTGCTCACAGCGCCTCCTCCACATGATGCCTGCGCAGGGCCTCGGGGCCCCCGGCATCGTCCACAGTTTCGTCACCGCCAACATAGGCGACCGGCGGGGCGGCTGTCCGCATCCCGCACGACCGAAGTTTGCCTGGCGGGGCTCAGGATCGGGTCACGGTCGCCTTGTCGATGACGACGGTCGCGTTCGGGGCGCCGTCGCCCTGCCCGGTGCTCTCCCCGGCCGCGGCGATCTTCTTGAGCACCTTCATCCCGGAATCGGAAATGGTCCCGAACGGTGTGTAGTCGGGCGGGAGCTGACTGTCCTGGTAGACGAGGAAGAACTGGCTGCCGCCGGTGTCGCGGCCCTGCTTCTTCTGGGCGTTGTACTGGTTCGCCATGGCGACCGTGCCCGCCGGATACACGTTCCCCTTAAGGCGCTTGTCCTTGAGGTTCTCGTCCGGGATCGAGTAGCCGGGCCCGCCCTCACCGGTGCCCTTCGGGTCGCCGCACTGCAGGACGTAGATGCCGCCCGCGGTGAGGCGGTGGCACTTGGTGTGGTCCAGGTAGCCCTTGTTCACCAGGAAGTTGAAGGAGTTGACGGTGCGCGGGGCCTTCGCCGCGTCCAGGTCGAGTGCGATGTCACCGCACGTCGTCTTCAGGTTCATCGTGTAGTCGGCCGACTTGTCGATGTCGAGCGCGGGCTCCTTCTTGAAGCTCAGCGGCTTCACCTTGCCGGGCGCCGCCTTCTCGCACGGGTCCTTCGGCGTGCTGGTGGGCCGCGCGCTCGCCTCGTCGTCCGTCGAGCCGTCGCCGTCGAAGGCGCCCGCCGCGTACGACACCGCGCCGCCCGCCACCACCACCGCGAGCGCCCCCGCGATCACGCCGTTGCGCAGACGGGCCCTGCGCCGCGCCGCCTCCCGCCGCTGCTGCTGACGCTCGAACTTCTCCCGGGCGAGCTGCCGCCGCCGCTGATCGTTGCTGACCACCGGGTTCTCTCCCCTTTTCTCGTCTTCCTGGTTCCCTGGGGCCCCAGTTTCCCCCGGCCCGCTTCCGGGGCCGCCTGAATGTGCCCCGTACCGTATATGGGTTACCTGTGGAATCGGCAGCGCCGGTAGGCTCTGAACTGCCGCGATCCCCCGCCGGGGAGTGCGGCCCTCCCGCCGGACGACGAACGAAGGACGATCGTGCTCATTGCCGGGTTCCCCGCCGGGGCCTGGGGCACCAACTGCTATCTGGTCGCCCCCGCCGCAGGCGAGGAGTGCGTGATCATCGACCCGGGCCACCAGGCCGCCCAGGGAGTCGAGGACGCACTCAAGAAGCATCGGCTCAAGCCCGTCGCCGTCATCCTCACCCACGGCCACATCGACCACGTCGCCTCGGTCGTCCCGGTCTGCGGGGCGCACGACGTGCCCGCGTGGATCCACCCCTCCGACCGGTACATGATGAGCGACCCCGAGAAGGCCCTCGGCCGCTCCATCGGGATGCCGCTCATGGGCGAGCTGACGGTGGGTGAGCCCGACGACATGCGGGAGCTGACCGACGGCGCCGCGCTGAAGCTGGCCGGCCTCGACTTCTCCGTCGCGCACGCGCCGGGCCATACGAAGGGGTCGGTGACCTTCCAGATGCCCGAGACGGCCGAGATTCCCTCGGTCTTCTTCTCGGGCGATCTGCTCTTCGCCGGCTCCATCGGACGCACCGACCTGCCCGGCGGCAGCCACCCCGAGATCCTTGAGTCGCTGGCCCGCGTGTGCCTGCCGCTCGACGACTCGACCGTGGTGCTGTCCGGCCACGGCCCCCAGACATCCATCGGCCAGGAGCGCGCCACCAACCCGTACTTGCGGCAGGTGGCCTCCGGCCTGGGCGCGGACCCCATGTCCGCCCCGCGACGAGGAATGTGACGAGAGAACACCCGTGAGCACCTTCAAGGCCCCCAAGGGCACCTACGACCTGCTTCCGCCCGACTCCGCGAAGTACCTCGCGGTGCGCGAGGCGATCGCCGCGCCGCTGCGCGACTCCGGCTACGGCTACATCGAGACGCCCGGTTTTGAAAGCGTCGAGCTGTTCGCGCGCGGTGTCGGTGAGTCCACCGACATCGTCACCAAGGAGATGTACGCCTTCGAGACCAAGGGCGGCGACAAGCTCGCGCTGCGCCCCGAAGGCACCGCCTCCGTGCTGCGCGCCGCGCTGGAGGGCAGCCTCCACAAGGCGGGCAACCTCCCCGTCAAGCTCTGGTACTCCGGCTCGTACTACCGCTACGAGCGCCCCCAGAAGGGCCGCTACAGGCACTTCTCCCAGGTGGGCGCCGAGGCGATCGGCGCCGAGGACCCGGCGCTCGACGCCGAGCTGATCATCCTCGCCGACCAGGCGTACCGCGCGCTCGGCCTGCGGAACTTCCGCATCCTGCTCAACTCGCTGGGCGACAAGGAGTGCCGTCCCGTCTACCGGGCCGCGCTCCAGGAGTTCCTGCGCGCCCTCGACCTGGACGAGGAGACACGTCGACGTATCGACATCAACCCGCTCCGGGTCCTCGACGACAAGCGCGCCGACGTCCAGAAGCAGCTGGTGGGCGCCCCGTCGCTGCGCGAGTACCTGTGCGACGCGTGCAAGGACTACCACGAGCAGGTCCGCGAGCTGATCACGGCGGCGGGCGTCGCCTTCGAGGACGACGAGAAGCTGGTCCGCGGCCTGGACTACTACACCCGTACGACCTTCGAGTTCGTCCACGACGGCCTGGGCTCGCAGTCCGCGGTCGGCGGCGGCGGCCGCTACGACGGCCTGTCCGAGATGATCGGCGGCCCCTCGCTGCCCTCGGTCGGCTGGGCGCTCGGCGTGGACCGCACGGTGCTCGCCCTGGAGGCGGAGGGCGTCCAGCTCGAACTGCCCTCGCTCACCAGCGTCTTCGCGGTGCCGCTCGGCGACGAGGCGCGCCGCGTGCTCTTCGCCAAGGTGACGGAGTTGCGCAGGGCCGGGGTCGCGGCCGACTTCAGTTACGGCGGCAAGGGCCTCAAGGGCGCGATGAAGAACGCCAACCGCAGCGGCGCGCGGTTCACCGTCGTCGCCGGTGAGCGGGACCTCGCCGAGGGCGTCGTACAGCTCAAGGACATGGAGTCCGGCGAGCAGGAGGCCATCGCGGTGGACGAGATCGTCGCCGTACTGAAGGACAGGCTCGCGTAAGCCGCGCGCGCCCCTCGTGCCTGTGTGTCCAACGGCCGGTGGACACACAGGTACATGCGGCACAATGTGCGTGCCCACAGGCCCCCTCAAGCGACGGAACGGCGTGATGACCAAAACGATCTCGGCGCAGGCTCACGACTCGGACCACGGGGAGCGGGCAGCGGCCCCAGGTGCTGTCGGCGGGAGCCGTGGGCTCGCCCTGCTCCTGGTGATCACGGGCGCGGCCGGTCTGCTCGCCTCCTGGGTGATCACCCTCGACAAGCTGGAACTCCTGAAGAACCCGAATTTCCAGCCGGGGTGCAGCATCAACCCCATCGTGTCCTGCGGCAGCATCATGAAGAGCGACCAGGCGACGGTCTTCGGCTTCCCCAACCCGATGCTCGGCCTGGTCACCTACGGCATCGTCATCTGCGTCGGCATGAGCGTGCTCGCCGGGGCCCGCTTCCCGCGCTGGTACTGGCTGACCTTCAACGCGGGCACGGTCTTCGGCGTCGGATTCTGCACCTGGCTGATGATCCAGTCGCTGTACCACATCAACGCGCTCTGCCTGTGGTGCTGCCTGGCCTGGGCCGCCACGATCATCATGTTCTGGTACGTCACCTCCCTCAACGTCCGCAACGGCTTCCTGCCCGCGCCCCGCTGGGCCAAGAGCTTCCTGGACGACTTCACCTGGGCGCTGCCGGTGATGCACCTCGGCGTCGTCGCCATGCTGATCCTCACGCGCTGGGGCGCCGACCTCTGGGCCTGACCGGTCCAGGACGGATTGTCAGTGGGGTGACATAGGGTTCTTGACGTGGAGCCCGACCTGTTCACCGCCGCAGCCGAAGACCGCCAGGAGAAGGACCCGTCCAGCTCTCCCCTGGCCGTCCGGATGCGCCCGCGCACCCTCGACGAAGTCGTCGGCCAGCAGCATCTGCTGAAGCCGGGCTCACCCCTGCGCCGCCTCGTCGGCGAGGGCGGCGGGGGCCCCGCCGGGCCCTCGTCGGTATTCCTGTGGGGCCCGCCCGGCATCGGCAAGACGACTCTCGCGTACGTGGTCTCCAAGGCGACGAACAAGCGCTTCGTCGAGCTGTCCGCGATCACCGCGGGCGTGAAGGAAGTGCGCGCGGTCATCGACGGCGCCCGCCGGGCCATGGGCGGCCACGGCAAGGAGACCGTCCTGTTCCTCGACGAGATCCACCGGTTCAGCAAGGCCCAGCAGGACTCCCTCCTGCCCGCCGTCGAGAACCGCTGGGTGACGCTCATCGCGGCGACCACCGAGAATCCGTACTTCTCGATCATCTCCCCGCTGCTGTCCCGCTCCCTGCTCCTGACCCTCGAACCGCTCACCGACGACGACCTGCGCGCTCTGCTGCGCCGGGCGCTCACCGACGAGCGGGGCCTCGGCGGCGCCGTCGAGCTGCCCGATGAGGCCGAGGAGCACCTGCTGCGCATCGCCGGGGGCGACGCCAGGCGCGCGCTGACCGCCCTGGAGGCAGGCGCGGGCTCGGCCCTCGCCAAGGGCGAGAAGGAGATCACCCTCCAGACGCTGGAGGAGTCGGTCGACCGTGCCGCGGTGAAGTACGACCGCGACGGCGACCAGCACTACGACGTGGCGAGTGCCCTCATCAAGTCCATCCGAGGCTCGGACGTGGACGCGGCCCTGCACTATCTGGCCCGCATGATCGAGGCGGGCGAGGACCCCCGCTTCATCGCCCGGCGCCTGATGATCTCCGCGAGCGAGGACATCGGCCTCGCCGACCCGACCGCCCTGCCCACCGCGGTCGCCGCCGCCCAGGCCGTCGCCATGATCGGCTTCCCGGAGGCCGCGCTCACCCTCAGCCACGCCACGATCGCCCTCGCCCTCGCCCCGAAGTCGAACGCGGCGACGATCGCGATCCAGCAGGCCCAGGCCGACATCCGGGGCGGCCTCGCCGGCCCCGTCCCGCCCCACCTGCGCGACGGCCACTACAAGGGCGCGGCAAAGCTCGGCCACGCCCAGGGGTACGTGTATCCGCACGACGTCCCCGGCGGCATCGCGGCCCAGCAGTACGCCCCGGACACCATCGAGGGCAAGCGCTACTACCAGCCCACGAGGTACGGGGCGGAGGCGCGGTACGCCGACGTGGTCGAGCGGGTCCGCGCCCGGCTCAAGGGCGAGCAGCCCGAGGGCTGAGGCATCTCACCGCACCCGGTATAGTTGTCCGAAGTGCTGCGTCCCGTGTCCGGTCTCGTACCGGCACCACCAGAACGGGACATCCAGCCGGAACCCCCGCGCCGCGAGGCGGAGGGGATCCAGGAGCGTCGCGCACCGTCGAAGGTGTCGCGGGCAGCCCACCACCACCCCGGAGTCCCGGGAATCGGTCGGTGGGCCACTCGCGTGCTGCACATAGTGCCCAGACCAGGGAGCGGCTGCCGGGCCCGTCCGTCAGGACGAGCCGGGTTTCCCAGGCTGCGGATTGCGACCTCCCCTAACCACTGGTGAAGCCGATTTCCTTAGAACAGAGAGGTTGGTTCATGCCGAACCAGTCCCGCCCCAAGGTCAAGAAGTCGCGTGCTCTTGGCATCGCGCTGACCCCGAAGGCCGTCAAGTACTTCGAGGCCCGCCCCTACCCGCCGGGCGAGCACGGCCGTGGGCGCAAGCAGAACTCGGACTACAAGGTCCGTCTGCTCGAGAAGCAGCGGCTGCGTGCGCAGTACGACCTCTCCGAGCGCCAGCTCGTCCGTGCCTACGAGCGCGCGTCCAAGACGCAGCTCAAGACCGGTGAGGCCCTGGTCATCGAGCTGGAGCGTCGTCTCGACGCCCTGGTTCTGCGTTCGGGCATCGCCCGCACGATCTACCAGGCCCGCCAGATGGTCGTGCACGGCCACATCGAGGTCAACGGCGGCAAGGTCGACAAGCCGTCGTACCGCGTCCGTCCCGACGACGTCGTGATGGTCCGCGAGCGCAGCCGCGAGAAGCCGCTGTTCCAGGTCGCGCGTGAGGGTGGCTTCGCCCCCGACGGCGAGATCCCGCGCTACCTCCAGGTGAACCTGAAGGCCCTGGCCTTCCGCCTGGACCGCGACCCGAACCGCAAGGAGATCCCCGTGATCTGCGACGAGCAGCTCGTCGTCGAGTACTACGCCCGCTGACCCGGACGTAGCTCACCCTGCTTCAGCCCGTCGCCTCCCCGCCCTTCCCGGCGGGGCAGGCGGCGGGCCGGCTCGTTTCCGGGGCCGGTGCGCAGCGCCCGGGCGACCGCCGCGTCCAGACCGAGCCCCGCCCCCGCGCGTACGCACTCCTCGTACCGCTCGTCGCCCAGCGCCTCGCGGGCCCGCTCCTCGCACACGACGTGCGGCCCGCCGAAGTTGCCCGAGCCGAAGAGCGGCAGCCCCACCGACGGCCAGATGCGGGAGGCGGCGCCCTGGAGCACGGCGGCCTCCGCCGGATCGCCCTCCGCCGCCGTGAAGAGCGCGAGCAGTTCGAGGGAGAGGACCGTGCCCAGCAGATCGTGGAAGCGGTGGTCCAGAGCGAGCGACTCGGCGAGCAGTTCCCGCGCCCGTTCCGTCTCGCCGTGGGTCCAGGCCGCGTAGCCGAGCACGTAGAGGGCGTATGCGAGGGTCCAGCGCTCGCCGTGGTCCTCGCAGACCCGGCGCACGTCCTCGCACAGCTCCACGGCGTCGGCGAGTTCGCCGCGGAACGCCAGCGCCATCGCCAGCTCGACCTGGCCCATCAGGACATTGCTGTTCAGCTCGCCGATCTCCCGATAGCGCTCGAGCGCCGAGCGCAGCAGCTCCTCCGCGCGCGGGATGTCGTCCGTGACCAGGGCCAGGCAGCCGATGCGGTGTTCGGCGTAGGCCGCCGCGAGCGCGCTGCCCGCCCGCTCCGCTCCGTCGCGGCACTCGTGCAGCGCGGTCAGGGCGGCGACCGTGTCGCCCTGGAGCACCGCCACGTAACCGAGCACCCACAGCGCCTTGAGCCGCGCGTCCTCATGGCCGCCGTCCAGTTCGAGCGCCCGGTCGAGCCAGTGCCTGCCCTCCGGGAGGCGCCCGCAGCCGACCCAGTAGAACCAGAGCGAGCCGGCCAGGTACTGCCCCAGGTGCGCCTCGCCCGGCTCGGTCAGACAGAACTCCAACGCGGCCCGCAGATTGGGCAGTTCGGTCTCGACGAGGGCGGCGACCTCCGGCTGGCGCGGCGAGAACCACTCCAGCTCGCACCAGGTGGCGAGCCCCATGTACCAGTCGCGGTGCCTGCGCCGCAGCCGCGTGGCCTCGCCCGCCGCCTCCAGCCAGTCGCCGCCATACGCCCTGACCGTCTCCAGCATGCGGTACCGCACCCCCGCGGGCCCCTCCTCGCGGCTCACCACGGACTGCGCGAGCAGTTCGCCGAGAACGTCGAGAGTGTCGTCGGCGTGCAGACCGTCCCCGGCGCAGACGTATTCGACCGCCTCCAGGTCGAACTGCCCGGCGAAGACCGAGAGCCGCGACCAGAGCAGCCGCTCCGTCGGGGTGCACAGCTCGTGGCTCCAGCCGATGGCCGTCCGCAGCGCCTGGTGCCGGGTCGGCACGTCACGGCGGGCGCCGGTCAGCAGCCGGAACCGGTCGTCGAGCCGAGAGAGCAGCTGCGCGGGGGAGAGGGTCCGCAGCCGGCCCGCCGCCAGCTCGACGGCGAGAGGGATGCCGTCCAGGCGGCGGCACAGCTCAAGGACGTCCTCGCGGTTGCCGTCGTCGAGGGCGAAGCGGGGCAGGGCGGCCGTGGCCCGGTCGGTGAACAGCTCGGCCGCGTCCGCCTCGGGCAGCGGTGCCAGCGGCAGCAGCCGCTCGCCGCCGGTCTCCAGCGGCCTGCGGCCCACCGCGAGCACCCGCAGCCCGGGGGAGTGCACCAGCAGCTCGCACAGCAGCGAGGCGCAGGCGTCCACGAGGTGTTCGAATCCGTCGACGACAAGGAGGAGTTCCCGCTCGGCGAGGTGCTCGCGCAGCACCTGGCGCGGCGGGCGGGTCGTGTGGTCGGTGAGCCCCAGGGCCTCGGCGACGGCGTACTCGATCAGGTCCGCGTCACGCAGTGGTGCGAGATCCGCGAGCCAGGCGCCGTCGCGCGGCCGGTTCAGCGCCGCGGCCCGCAGCGCGAGGCGGGATTTGCCGACCCCGCCGATCCCGGTCACGGTGACCAGCCGTCCGGTCCCCAACGCCGCCGCCAGTTCGGCCAGTTCGGCGCTGCGCCCGATGAAGGCGTTGAGTTCCAGGGGGAGGTTGCCCGGCTGAGAGGCTCGCATGAGGTACGGAGCGTACTCATCCGCATGCGGTCCGTACAATTGCTTGAGGCAAGTCCCGCGAGAGCGAGTGCGAATGCGGTACGGACCGACGGCCCCGGCGCGATAGGGTCGGAGGACGACTTTTCGATGTTCAGGGACGATGTCTCAGGGAGCGGTGCCAAGTGTCCGGTGGAGAGGTTGCCGGGGTCCTGGTGGCCGTCTTCTGGGCGATTCTGGTCTCCTTCCTCGCGGTGGCACTGGCGAGGCTGGCCCAGACGCTCAGGGCGACCACCAAGCTCGTCGCGGACGTGACCGAGCAGGCGGTTCCCCTCCTCGCGGACGCCTCCAGCGCGGTGCGTTCGGCGCAGACGCAGATCGACCGCGTCGACGCGATCGCCTCCGACGTCCAGGAGGTCACGTCGAACGCCTCGGCGCTCTCCTCGACGGTCGCCTCCACCTTCGGCGGCCCGCTCGTGAAGGTGGCCGCGTTCGGCTACGGCGTCCGCCGGGCCATCAGCCGCAAGGCCGCCCCCGAGGCGAACGACATGCCCGCCAAGCCGTCCCGGCGTACGGTGATCGTGGGCCGCACCGTCCCGTCCGCACGGCAGAGGAAGCGGGCCAACCGGAATAAGAGGGACTGACGCAGCGATGTTCCGCCGTACGTTCTGGTTCACCGCGGGCGCAGCCGCCGGCGTATGGGCCACCACCAAGGTCAACCGCAAGCTCAAGAAGCTCACGCCCGAGAGCCTGGCCGCGCAGGCGGCGAACAAGGCGATCGAGGCGGGCCACAAGCTGAAGGACTTCGCGCTCGACGTCCGCGACGGCATGCTCGAACGCGAGGCGCAGCTGGGCGAGGCGCTCGGCCTCAACGCCCACCCCGACACCGAGCTGCCCCCCGGGCGCCGCTTCGCGGTCATCGAGAACCGCAGCCCCGACAAGTTCGACACGCACGACAGCACCGACAAGAAGACGAAGTACCTCGACAACACGCGGTACTCGTACAACCGGAATGAGGACCACTGATGGAGTCGGCTGAAATCCGCCGCCGCTGGCTGAGCTTCTTCGAGGAGCGCGGGCACACCGTCGTGCCTTCGGCGTCGCTCATCGCCGACGACCCGACTCTGCTCCTGGTCCCCGCGGGCATGGTGCCCTTCAAGCCCTACTTCCTCGGCGAGGTCAAGCCGCCCGCGCCGCGCGTCACCAGCGTGCAGAAGTGCGTGCGTACGCCCGACATCGAAGAGGTCGGCAAGACCACCCGGCACGGCACGTTCTTCCAGATGTGCGGCAACTTCTCCTTCGGGGACTACTTCAAGGAGGGCGCCATCACGCTCTCCTGGGAGCTGCTGACGAGCCCCGTCGAGAAGGGCGGCTTCGGCCTCGACCCCGAGCGGCTGTGGATCACGGTCTACCTCGACGACGACGAGGCCGAGCAGATCTGGCGCGAGAAGGTCGGCGTCCCGGCCGAGCGCATCCAGCGCCTGGGCAAGAAGGACAACTTCTGGTCCATGGGCGTCCCCGGCCCGTGCGGCCCCTGCTCCGAGATCAACTACGACCGCGGCCCCGAGTTCGGCGTCGAGGGCGGCCCGGCCGTCAACGACGAGCGGTACGTGGAGATCTGGAACCTGGTCTTCATGCAGTACGAGCGCGGCGCGGGCGACGGCAAGGAGGACTTCCCGATCCTCGGCGAGCTGCCATCGAAGAACATCGACACGGGCCTCGGCCTCGAACGCCTGGCGATGATCCTCCAGGGCGTACGGAACATGTACGAGACCGACACCCTGCGCGTCGTCATGGACAAGGCCACCGAGCTGACCGGCGTGCGCTACGGCGCCGAGCACGGCTCGGACGTCTCCCTGCGCGTGGTCGCCGACCACATCCGTACGTCCGCCATGCTCATCGGCGACGGCGTCACCCCCGGCAACGAGGGCCGTGGCTACGTCCTGCGCCGCATCATGCGCCGCGCCATCCGCAACATGCGCCTGCTCGGCGCCACCGGCCCGGTGGTCCAGGAGCTGATCGACGTCGTGATCAACACGATGGGTCAGCAGTACCCCGAGCTGATCACCGACCGCAAGCGCATCGAGACCGTCGCGCTCGCCGAGGAGGGCGCGTTCCTCAAGGCCCTCAAGGGCGGCACGAACATCCTCGACACCGCCGTCACCGAGACCAAGGCCGCCGGCGGCAAGGTCCTCTCCGGCGACAAGGCGTTCCTGCTCCACGACACGTGGGGCTTCCCGATCGACCTCACCCTGGAGATGGCCGCCGAGCAGGGCCTGGCCGTGGACGAGGACGGCTTCCGCCGCCTGATGAGGGAGCAGCGGGAGCGCGCCAAGGCCGACGCCAAGGCCAAGAAGACCGGCCACGCCGATCTGCACGCCTACCGCGCGATCGCCGACGCCGCGGGCGCCACCGACTTCACGGGCTACTCCCTCACGGAGAACGAGGCCCAGATCGTCGGCCTCCTGGTCAACGGCGTCTCCTCGCCCGCGGCCACCGAGGGCGACGAGGTCGAGATCGTCCTCGACCGCACCCCGTTCTACGCCGAGGGCGGCGGCCAGATCGGTGACACCGGTCGCATCCGCCTGGACAGCGGCGCCCTCGTCGAGATCCGCGACGTGCAGAAGCCGGTCCCCGGCGTGCACGTCCACAAGGGTGTCGTGCAGGTCGGCGAGATCACGGTCGGCGCCCCGGTGTGGGCCTCGATCGACGCGCACCGCCGCCGCGCCATCGCCCGCGCCCACTCCGCCACGCACCTCACCCACCAGGCGCTGCGCGACGCGCTCGGCCCGACGGCCGCCCAGGCCGGTTCGGAGAACCAGCCCGGCCGCTTCCGCTTCGACTTCGGTTCGCCCTCCGCCGTGCCCACGGCCGTGATGACGGACGTCGAGCAGAAGATCAACGAAGTCCTCGCCCACGAGCTGGACGTCCAGGCCGAGGTCATGTCGATCGACGAGGCCAAGAAGCAGGGCGCCATCGCCGAGTTCGGCGAGAAGTACGGCGAGCGCGTGCGCGTCGTCACCATCGGCGACTTCTCCAAGGAGCTGTGCGGCGGTACGCACGTCCACAACACCGCCCAGCTCGGCCTGGTGAAGCTGCTCGGCGAGTCCTCCATCGGCTCCGGTGTGCGCCGCATCGAGGCCCTGGTCGGCGTCGACGCGTACAACTTCCTCGCCAAGGAGCACACGGTCGTCGCCCAGCTCCAGGAGCTGGTCAAGGGCCGTCCCGAGGAGCTGCCCGAGAAGGTCTCCGCCATGCTCGGCAAGTTGAAGGACGCCGAGAAGGAGATCGAGAGGTTCCGCGCGGAGAAGGTCCTCCAGGCCGCCGCGGGTCTCGTCCAGGGCGCCAAGGACGTACGCGGTGTCGCCGTCGTCACCGGCCAGGTGCCGGACGGCACGGGCGCCGACGACCTGCGCAAGCTGGTCCTCGACGTACGCGGCCGCATCCCGGGCGACCGCCCGGCCGTGGTCGCTCTCTTCACGACGGCCAACGGCAAGCCGCTCACCGTCATCGCCACCAACGAAGCCGCACGTGAGCGCGGCCTCAAGGCCGGTGACCTGGTCCGCACGGCCGCCAAGACCCTCGGCGGCGGTGGCGGCGGCAAGCCGGACGTCGCCCAGGGCGGCGGCCAGAACCCGGCCGCCATCGGCGACGCCATCGCCGCCGTCGAGCGCCTTGTCACCGAGACGGCCTGATGACCGAGCCTGCCCAGGGCATGCGCAGGGGCCGACGTCTCGCCATCGACGTCGGTGACGCCCGGATCGGGGTCGCCTCGTGCGACCCCGACGGGATCCTCGCCACGCCGGTGGAGACGGTGCCCGGGCGCGATGTCCCGGCCGCCCAGCGCCGGTTGAAGCAGCTCGTCGAGGAGTACGAACCGATCGAGATCGTCGTCGGCCTCCCTCGCTCCCTCAACGGGCGCGAGGGCCCGGCGGCCGCCAAGATCCGCGTGTTCACGCAGGACCTCGCCCGCATGGTCGCCCCCATTTCGGTGAGGCTCGTGGACGAGAGGATGACCACAGTGACGGCCAGTCAGGGGCTGCGCGCCTCGGGCGTGAAGTCCAAAAAGGGCAGGTCCGTCATCGATCAGGCGGCGGCCGTGATCATCCTTCAGCAGGCTTTGGAGTCCGAACGGGCGTCAGGTAAAGCTCCCGGCGAGGGCGTCGAAGTGGTCATCTGATCGCGATACGGTAACGTTCCGCGCGATGCGGCGGCGTTCGAACAGCTGCCGCACAGCATCAAGAGGCGGATCGGTTGCCCGGCCATCCCAGGCGGCCCCGCCTCGCGGCATGTAGGGGATCGATGACTGAGTATGGCCGGGGCCCAGGCTCCGAACCGTGGCATCCGGAGGACCCGTTGTACGGGGACAGCGGATGGGGAGGACAGGCGCCCGCGGGCGACACGTCCGCCTCCTACGGCGGCCAGGGGCAGTACCACCAGCCGCACCAGCATCAGCAGCCGCATCAGTCGCAGCCCCAGTACGGCGGGGACTGGAGCACCGGGCAGCAGCAGGCCGCGTACGACCAGTCGGGGTACGGCGGACAGCAGCAGTACGAGGGCGACCCCGCGCAGGTCTACAACGGCGGGCAGGACGGCTACCAGAGCGGTGGCTGGGACGCCGGCGGGCAGGGGCAGGTCCCCTACAGCGGCGATCCGATGGACCCCTACGCCGGCCAGCAGGCGGGCTACGGCCAGGAGAGCCCCGACTACTACGCCACGCCCGACGCGTACGAACCGCCGGAACCGCCCGGCCACCGCCGCGCCACCGTCCCCGAGCAGGAGTCCGGGCCCGAGACCGACTGGGACCCGGGGCCCGACCGGGGCGAGCACGCGTTTTTCGCGGGCGGCGACGATGACGACGATGACGAACACGCCCGCAGGGGCGGCCGCGGTGACCGCCGAGGGGGCCGCGGCGGCAAGAAGTCCAAGAAGCGCCGCAGCGGCTGCGCCTGTCTGGTCGTCACCCTGGTCTTCGCGGGCGGCCTCGGCGGGGTCGGCTACTTCGGCTACCAGTTCTACCAGGACCGTTTCGGCACGGCGCCGGATTACGCGGGCGACGGGTCGGGTGAGGCCACGGTCGACATCCCCAAGGACTCCGGCGGGTACGCGATCGGGCAGAAGCTCAAGGAAGCCGGTGTCGTCAAGAGCGTCGACGCGTTCGTCTCCGCCCAGGGCAAGCACCCGGAGGGGCAGTCCATCCAGGCGGGCGTCTATGTGCTCAAGAAGCGCATGTCCGCGGCGAGCGCCGTCGAATTGATGCTCAACCCCAAGAGCCGCAGCAACCTCATCATTCCCGAGGGCAAGCGGAATGCGTGGGTCTACGAAAAGATCGACGCCCGTCTGAAATTGCCGGACGGGACGACGGAAAACGTCGCCAAGAAGGAATGGAAGACCCTCGGCCTGCCTGAGTGGGCGAATACCAACAAGGACATCAAGGACCCGCTGGAAGGATTCCTCTTCCCCTCCAGCTACCCGGTCGCCAAGGGCCAGAAGCCCGCGGACGTCCTGCGGAAGATGATCGCCCACGCCAACGAGAAGTACGAGGACCTCGACCTCAAGTCGAAGGCCGCCGAGCTGAACCTGAAGGACCCGCTCGAAGTCCTCACGGTGGCGAGCCTGGTCCAGGCGGAGGGCAAGTACAAGCACGACTTCGAGAAGGTCGCGACGGTCGTCTACAACCGCCTGAAGCCCAACAACACCGAGACGTACGGCCTGTTGGACTTCGACTCCACGGTGAACTACCTCCGGGGCGAGTCCAAGCTCGGCACCGGCACGGTCGACGATCTGCGCAAGCTCAAGGACCCGTACAACACCTACAAGATCAAGGGCCTGCCGCCCGGACCGATCGGCAACCCCGGCGAGGTGGCGCTGAATTCGGCACTGCACCCGGCCAAGGGGAATTGGTACTACTTCGTCTCGGTCAGCGAGGACAAGACGCTCTTCGCCGAGACCAACGAGGAGCAGAACCGCAACCGCGAGAAATACCTGAAGGGGCAATGAGCGCGCAGAAGCGTCGAGCCGCCGTCCTCGGCTCCCCGATCGCCCACTCCCTCTCCCCGGTGCTGCACCGCGCCGCGTACGAGGAGCTGGGGCTGAGTGACTGGACGTATGACCGTTTCGAGATCGACGAGGCGGCGCTGCCGGAATTCGTCGCGGAACTCGGCCCGGAATGGGCCGGGCTCTCGCTGACGATGCCGTTGAAGCGGGCGGTCATTCCGCTGCTCGACGAGATCAGCGGGACCGCCGCGTCCGTCGAGGCGGTGAACACGGTCGTGTTCACCGAGGACGGCCGGAAGGTCGGGGACAACACCGACGTCCCCGGCATGGTGGCCGCCCTGCGCGAACGCGGCATCGAGCAGGTCGGCTCCGCCGCGATCCTCGGGGCGGGCGCCACCGCGTCCTCCGCGCTCGCCGCCCTCGCGCGGATCTGTACGGGTGAGGTCGTCGCGTACGTACGCAGTGACGCCCGCGCGGCCGAGATGCGGCAGTGGGGCGAGCGGCTTGACGTGGAGGTCAGGACCGAGGACTGGGAGGACGCCCGCGAGGCGCTGACCGCGCCCCTGGTGATCGCCACGACCCCGGCGGGCACCACGGACGCGCTCTCCGCCCTTGTGCCCGAGCGCCCGGCCACCCTCTTCGACGTGCTGTACGACCCGTGGCCCACCGAGCTGGCGGCCCGCTGGTCGGCGTACGGCGGGGCGGTCGTCAGCGGACTCGACCTGCTCGTGCACCAGGCGGTGCTCCAGGTCGAGCAGATGACGGGCCGCGGGCCCGCGCCGCTGGACGCGATGCGCAAGGCCGGGGAGCACGCGATCGCGGAGCGGTAGGAGCCCGGCTCCAAGACGTGGGCGCCGCGTCCGCCTGATGGACCTGCGGCCGGGCCCGCCCCGGGGTCGTGGGAGGATCGGGGGATGGCGGGCCAGGGCCGCGCACCCGGCCGCGCCGTCGCATTCCGCAGTTCCAGGCGCGAGCATGAGGAGCACCGTTGAGCAGGTTGCGCTGGCTGACCGCTGGGGAGTCCCACGGACCCGCACTCGTCGCCACACTGGAGGGACTTCCCGCCGGCGTGCCGATCACCACGGAGATGGTGGCGGACCACCTGGCCCGGCGGCGGCTCGGCTATGGACGCGGCGCCCGCATGAAGTTCGAGCGCGACGAGATCACCTTCCTCGGCGGCGTCCGGCACGGTCTGACCATGGGCTCGCCGGTGGCGATCATGGTCGGCAACACCGAGTGGCCCAAGTGGGAGCAGGTCATGGC
>NZ_WMBF01000863.1:0-967 GCF_019400875.1 Streptomyces anatolicus
TCCACCAGGTCCGCGCCGAGCTGGACGAGCTGAGCGACTATCTGCGCAAGCAGCAGGGCGGCGGCTGACCGTGGTGCCGGGGACCGGAACCGGCGGCCGAGGCGGCCGGGTTGTCGCGGGGCGCTATGAACTGTCCACGCTCATCGGCCAGGGCGGCATGGGCCAGGTCTGGACGGCGTACGACCAGCGCCTGGACCGGCGCGTCGCCGTGAAGCTGCTCCGCCCCGACCGGGTCGCGGGCGCCGAGGCCGAGGAGCTGCGCCGCCGCTTCGTGCGCGAGTGCCGGGTGACCGCGCAGGTCGACCACCCCGGCCTGGTCACCGTGCACGACGCGGGCAGCGAGCCGTCCGAGGACGGGGCCCTCTTCCTCGTCATGCAGTACGTCGACGGCGCCGACCTCGGCGACCACCTCGCCGAACACGACCCCTACCCCTGGCAGTGGGCCGTCGCCGTCGCCGCCCAGCTGTGCGCCGTGCTCTCCGCGGTGCACGCCGTGCCGATCGTCCACCGCGACCTCAAGCCGAGGAACGTGATGGTCAAGCAGGACGGCACCATCAGCGTCCTCGACCTCGGCATCGCCTCCGTGATGGACACCGACACCACCCGCCTCACCCACACCGGCTCACCGATCGGCAGCCCCGCCTACATGGCGCCCGAGCAGGCCATGGGCGGCGCCGTCGGCCCGTACACCGACCTCTACGCCCTCGGCGTGCTGATGCACGAACTCCTCAGCGGCGACGTGCCGTTCTCCGGCTCCACCGCACTCGGCGTCCTGCACCGCCACCTCTACGAACCGCCACTGCCGGTCCGCCGTCTGCGCCCCGAAGTGCCCGAGGCCCTGGAAACCCTCGTCCTGCGCCTGCTCGCCAAGGACCCCCAGCACCGCCCCGCCAGCGCCCAGCACGTCTACGAGGAGCTGGCGCCGCTGCTGCCCGCCCGCGGCATCCCCTCGGGCCGCCCGCTCGAC
>NZ_WMBF01000150.1:0-13834 GCF_019400875.1 Streptomyces anatolicus
GGACAGGGATACGCGCCCCGAACCCGGGCAGCGGGCGGAACAGGAACGCCGGACCTCCACCTCGGCGGACCCCTCCGCCAGGCCGGCGGGCCAGGAACGCGGAACAGGCGCCCGAGGCCAGCGGCCAGGAAACGGCGCCCCGCACGCAAGGAGAACCGCTCAGGCCGCCGCAGCCAACCCGCAACGCAGCACGATCTCATCCAGCGAAAGCCCCAGCACAGAAGCCACCGCCGCCACAGTGAACAACGCCGGCGTCGGCGCCCGCCCCGTCTCGATCTTGCGGAGCGTCTCCGCGGAGAGCCCCGCCTCGGCCGCCACCGAGACCATGCTCCGCGGCCCCCGCGCATCCCGCAGCAGCTGCCCGAGCCGCTCACCACGCTCACGCTCTTCTGGGGTCAAGGGAGTGCGAACCATGCGGCCATCGTACGACGCCCATTTAAATACCGGTATAGTAATTGGCATGGTGGAACTCAAGACGGAACAATCGATCGACGCGATGCGCGAGGCGGGCCGCATCGTGGCGCAGGCACTGACCGCGGCCCGCGAGGCCGCCGCCGTCGGCGTCTCGCTGCTCGACCTGGACGCGGCCGCGCACACCGTGCTCCGCGAGGCCGGCGCCTCGTCCCCCTTCCTCGGCTACCGCCCGCACTTCGCCCCGGTCCCCTTCCCCGCCGTCCTGTGCACCTCGGTCAACGACGCGATCGTGCACGGCGTCCCGCACCCGTACCGGCTGCGCGACGGCGACCTGGTCTCCCTCGACTTCGGCGCCGAGCTAGGCGGCTGGGTCGGCGACTCGGCGGTCAGCTTCACCGTCGGCACCCCGCGCCCCGAGGACGTACGCCTCATCGAGACGGCGGAGCGCGCCCTGGAGGCGGGCATCGCGGCGGCGGTCGCCGGCAACCGCATCGGCGACATCGCCCACGCCATCGGCACCGTCTGCCGCCAGGCGGGGTACGGCATCCCCGAGGGCTTCGGCGGCCACGGCATCGGACGCCGCATGCACGAGGACCCGGGCGTGCCGAACGAGGGCCGCCCCGGCCGCGGCATGCCGCTGCGCCCCGGCATGGTCCTGGCCATCGAGCCGATGGTGATCGCGGGCGGCGGCGACGGCTACCACCAGGCGCCGGACGGCTGGACGCTGCGTACGAACGACGGGAGCCGGGCGGCCCACGCCGAGCACACCGTCGCGATCACGGAGGACGGTCCCAGGATCCTCACGGCACTGTGACACCTCGGGGACACTCCCCCGTATAGATCATTCGTACGATGCGCCGGTGACACCAGAGATCATCGATTACGGGCAGTTCGCGGAACGGCTGAGGCGCCATCAGCAGGGTCGGCCCCGCTGGGAGTTGCTGGACGCCGTCCAGCGCGAGTGGGGGTACGAGGACCCGGGCGGCGAGCCAGGGCACTCCCGGTGGGGCGGCGAGAACCAGAAACACGGCATCGACTGGACGCTTCCCGTCCCCCAGGCCCTCAACGAGTGGTGGGACTCCCCGCTCAACTCCTTCGCCTTCAACCCGCGCCTGTACTGGGTCCACACCCAGTGGCCGCCGAAGATCTCCGAGCTCGAAGTCGGCCCGGGGAGCGGGCTTCTGGGCACTGAAGGCGGTGATCGTTGTGTCTGTGTGTTCATGTCCGAGTACCACTACAGCCACGAGTGGGGCTATCTCGCCGCCGAGGCCGAGCTGCCCGACCCCCGCGTCGTCGTGAGCCTCCGCGGCGAGTGGGTCGTGCAGAGCCGGTCGCTGTCGGAGTTCCTGACGCAGCTGGCCTTCGAGCGGATGCCCGCGCACTACGGCTGGACGCTGCGGGTGCGCCGCACCACCGTCGACGCCGACCCGGAGATCGTCCGGCGCCTCGCGGCCTCGTACCGCGAACTGGGCCTGCTGCCCTGGCAGGAGAGCGGCACCGACGCGCTGTCGTACGGCGCTCCCGACGCGGTCATACGGCATGGGCGCGGGCCCGGCGCCGACTTCCGCATCGTCATCAACGCCCGGACCCGCCAGGCCCTGATCGACGTCGCCGAGACCCTCGGCGTCGACTGGTCCGGCGACAAGGCGATCGGTCCGCCCAGCCAGGTGCCCGCGCCCCTGGAGGAGCTCGGGCCGGTCGCGCTGAGCGAGGGCGACGCCGACACCCGTGGACGCTGGACCGTGCTCTCCCGCGGCCCCGGCGCGCCGCCCGAGGTGCCCGGCGCCGCCGCCACGCTCGTGCAGCCGTCCGCCACCGTCAGCGCTGTCGCCGCCGACCAGGACGGGACGACCCTCGCGGCGGGCGACACGGACGGCCACGTCCACGTCCTGGAGACCGACGACGAGGACCCCGAGACCATCAGCCTGGCACTGCACCGCGCCCCGGTGTCCGCGCTCGCCTGCCTGAAGCTGGACAGCGGCAGGCGCCTCGTACTCAGTGGCGATGAGAACGGCGTGATCCGTTACTGGAGCACCCGCCGCAAGCCCCTGCGCGCCCCCTTCGCCCGCCGCCGCACGCCGGTGCGTGCGCTGGCCGCCGCCCAATTGGAGACCGGCCCCGCGCTCGCCGCCGCCTGGGCCGACGGCCTGGTCCGGCTCTGGGACCTCACGTCCGACGCGGTGGCCGGACTGCGCCTCGGCACCGGCGTCACCGCCCTCGGCCTCGGCGCGGACGGCACGCTGCGCGTCACCGACGCCGACGGCACCTCCGTACTCCGTCTCGACCCGGCGAAGCTCTGGCCGCACCGCGATCTGCGACTGCGCCTGGACAGCGTCGACTGGGGGTCCCTGTGGACCTCCCGCGGGCCCGGCCGCATGATCCCCGACCTGATCGGCAAGGTCGCGTCGGACGACAAGAAGACCGCCATGGACGCGGTCCACGACCTCTACCGCCTCCTCGTCTCCAAGGAGGCCTCCTCGACCGCGGCGGTCCCCGCCATCCCGTTCCTCGTCGAGCTGATGACGGACCCGGACAACCTCTCGCGCAGCACACTGCTGCTGCTCATCGCCGACCTCGCCGACGTCCGTCAGGCCCGCGGCGGACGCGGTGACGCCCAGCTCGCCGCGGTCCGCGAGGCGCTGCCCGTCCTGCGGTACCTGCACGACGAACCGGAGTCGCCGATCCGCTGGGCGGCCAACGAGCTGGAGCGGAACTGCGCGGCCTCGCCCGCCTCGTAGCGACGCGCGCGGCAGGGGGCCTCAACCGGCGTACGAGGCCCCCTGAGCGCGACCGCTCAGCTCAGTCAGCGCAGCGGATCAGTCGGTGGGACGCACCACCATCGCCGAGCCGCCGCCCCTGCGCTCCTTCTCCGCCGCCGCGAGCCACTTGCCGCCCGGCAGCCGCTGCACGCCCGTCGCCGCGCCGATCTCCGGGTTCCGCTTGAACGAGTGCCCGATCGACTCCAGGGAGGTGCGCAGCCCGCTGTCCCACAGGCCCGGTTCCAGCTCGGTCTGCGCGGCGTTGCGCTGGCTGGCGCGCGGCGCGGCGATCGCGTCGACCAGGGGCAGGCCGCGGTCGACGAAGCCCGTCAGGGTTTGCAGGACGGTCGTGATGATGGTCGCGCCGCCCGGCGAACCGAGCGCCACCACCGGCTTGCCGTGCTTGAGCACGATCGTCGGCGAGATCGAGGAGCGCGGGCGCTTGCCCGGGCCCGGCAGGTTCGGGTCGTGCACCGCGGGGTTGGCGGGCGCGAAGGAGAAGTCCGTCAGTTCGTTGTTGAGCAGGAAGCCGCGGCCGGGCACGGTGATGCCGCTGCCGCCCGTCGACTCGATGGTGAGGGTGTAGGCGACGACGTTGCCCCACTTGTCGGCGGCCGTGAGGTGCGTGGTGTTCTCACCCTCGTACGTCGTGCGGGCCGCCTTGTCCGCCGTCCCGCACGCCGTGGGGCGGCGCGGGTCGCCGGGCGCGAGCGGGCTCTTGAGCACCGCGTCGTCCTTGATCAGGCACTCCCTGCTGTCCGCGAACCGCTGCGAGAGGAGTTCCTTCGCGGGTACGTCCTCGAAGGCGGGGTCGCCCACCCAGCGGCCCCGGTCGGCGAACGCGATGCGGCTGGCCTCGATGAAGCGGTGCAGGTACTTCTTCTTGGAGGCCTTCGACAGGTCTGTGCGCTCCAGGATGTTGAGCGCCTCGCCGACGGTGGTGCCGCCGGACGACGAGGGCGCCATGGAGTAGACGTCGAGCCCGCGGTAGGTGGTCCTCGTGGGCTTCTGCCGCTTCACGCCGTAGGACGCGAGGTCCTTGAGGGAGAGGTCGCCGGGCCGGACCTCGCGGCCTGACGCCGGGTCGACGGGCGGCTTGTTCACGGTGCGTACGAAGTCCTTGGCGAGCTTTCCGTGGTAGAGCGCGTCGACGCCCTTGCGGCCCAGCTCCTCGTACGTACGAGCCAGATCGGGGTTCTTGAACGTGGAGCCGACGACCGGGAGCTTCCCGCCCGGCAGGAACAGCTTCGCCGAGGCGGGGAAGTCCCTGAACCGCTTCTCGTTCGACTCGGTCTGGGAGCGGAAGGTCGCGTCGACCGTGAATCCGTCGCGCGCCAGGCGCTCGGCGGGCTTCAGGAGCGTGCCGAGGCGCTTGCTGCCCCAGGCGTCGAGCGCCGACTGCCAGGTGGCGGGCGTGCCGGGGGTGCCGACGCCGAGGCCGCTGGTGACGGCGTCCGCGAAGGGGATCGGCTTGCCGTTCTCCAGGAAGAGCCCGGAGTCGGCGGTGCGCGGGGCGGTCTCGCGGCCGTCGATGGTGCTGACCTTGCGCGTCTTGGCGTCGTAGTGGACGAAGTACCCGCCGCCGCCGACGCCCGCGGAGTACGGCTCGGTGACGCCGAGCGCGGCGGCGGTGGCGACGGCCGCGTCCACGGCGTTGCCGCCCTTGCGCAGGACCTCGATGCCGGCGGCCGAGGCGTCGGGGTCGACACTGGCCACCGCCCCGCCGTACCCGACGGCGACCGGCACCTTCTCGGGGCCGGTCGGGGTTCGTTCCGCCGAGTGCGTGGGAGAGGGGGGCGCGGCGGCCCCGACCGACACCAGGACCCCTCCGACCGCCAAGAGCGTCAGATTACGTACGGCACCGCGACGCATTCGTACCTCCAGTCAACAACCGTCCGCGCAGCGTAACTTCGCGGCCGCGTCTACGTAAGGACCGCCTCGAACACTGCGCCGAAAGGCGGCTAGCATGCGCCCCCATGACGGAAGACGTGCGCAATCTCGTCCTCGGCCTGAGCGCGGTCGGCATAGCCGTCGTCCTCGGGTGGCTCGCGCGCGGCGCCCTGTGGAAGCGCAGGCTCCGCCGCAAGCAGGCCTTCTTCGGACTGCCCGACAACTCCGAGTCGCTGCTCGTCGTCAACCGCGACGCGGGCGGCGGCGAGCTGATGGTCGTACGCCACGACGTGTCCGCCCTCCTCGAACTCGCCGCGGTCATCAAGGACTGCGGGGCGCACACCCAGGTCGTCGCGCACGACGCGGCCCAGCAGAGCTTCGGCGAGCGCACCGAGTTCTGCGTCGGCAACCCGGTGGCGCACCGCCGCCTGGCGGCGCACATGCACTCGCTGCTGCCGGGCGTGCGGGTGAACACCGAGCCGGAGCCGGTCCCCGACCGGGGCGCGTTCCAGATCGGCGCCGAGCGCTACCGCATGGAGGCGGGCCTGACGGAGTACGTGATCCTCGCGCGGCTCACCGCCGACCAGGGCCAGGACGCCAGGCCCGTCTTCCTCTTCTGCGGCCAGCGCGCGGTCACCAGCCAGGCGGCCACCCGCTATCTCGCCCGCCACCACGAGAAGCTCGCGCGCAAGCACGGCGGCAACTCCTTCGTGCTGCTGCTGAAGGTCGTCAATTCGCAGGCGTACGGGCCGGACGTCGTCGAGCTTGTCGGGGAGGTGACGCGGGCCGCCCAGACGCCGCTCCCCACGCCGTCGCCCCGCGCCTCTCATCGCGCGAAGTGACCGCCCCCGCACAGGGAGCTCCCTTACCGGGGGCCTTCTGTGACCTAGCGGTCATTTTCGGCACATCAGGCAACCCGTCGGCCTCGTATGCCCTCTCTCCGTGCAGTCCACATTCGCACGGAGGTACGTTTCCTTGTCCCCGCAGAGCTCTTCGAGCCGCCGACGCCCCCTTCGCACCCACCACGCGGCGACCGCGGGGGTCGCGGTCCTTGCCGCCGCCCTCACCGCCTGCTCGGGCGGCGACAGCGGCTCCTCCGGCGCCGACAAGGCCGCCGAGAAGCCGAAGATCTCGGTGAACCTCAAGGGGCAGCAGGCGAAGGCGGGCGGCCCGGTCACGGTGAAGCTGGCCGACGGCAAGCTGAAGCAGGTCACCGTCGCCGACGACAAGGGCACGAAGCTGCCCGGCAAGGTCTCGGCGAACGGCACCACCTGGACGTCGCAGCGCGTGGCGGCCCCCGGCACCGCGTACAAGGTCGACGCGGTCAGCGACGAGGGCGGCAGCGCGAAGGCCTCCTTCAAGACGGCCGCGCCCGCCCAGGTCAACAAGGTGACGCTGGCCCCGGGCAAGGGCACCACCGTCGGCATCGCCCAGCCCCTCTCGATCACCTTCGACCACCCGGTGCGGAACAAGGCCGAGGTCGAGAAGCAGCTCAAGGTGACGACCTCGAACGACACCACGGGCTCCTGGGGCTGGATCAAGAACCACGACGGCAAGGACCGCGTCGACTGGCGGCCCAAGGAGTACTGGAAGTCCGGCACCAAGGTGAAGCTGGACGCCCGGCTCAACGGCGTCGACTCCGGCGGCGACGACTGGTTCGTCCGGGACTACGCGACCCGTTTCACCGTCGGCAAGAGCCAGGTCGTCAAGGTGAACCTGGACAGCAAGACGGCAACGCTGGTGCGGGACGGCAAGGCGGTCAAATCGCTCCCGATGTCCGCCGGCACCCCCGGCGGCGAGAAGGCCTCCTGGGGCGGCACCTCGGTCCTGATGTCGAAGGAGGGCACGATCAACATGCGCTCCGAGACGGTCGGCCTCACCGGCAGCAACAGCTACGACAAGATGGTCGACTACTCGATGCGGCTGACCTGGTCGGGCATGTACGCGCACGCCGCCCCCTGGAACGCCTCGTACTTCGGCAACACCAACCACAGCTCGGGCTGCGTCGGCATGAGCACCGGCGACGCGGGCTGGCTCTACGGCCAGGTCCAGATCGGCGACCCCTTCGAGGTCACCGGCAGCGGCTCGAAGGGCGTACCGGAGCCGGGCAACGGCTACGGCGAGTGGAACGTCGACTGGTCCGACTGGCAGACCAAGAGCGCGCTGAAGTAACCGTGCCCCCCTCAACGATCGTTACCGGGGCGTAACTTACCGATGGGTTACCCCCAGTAAGGGAACGCGGTTACCGTCGGGTCACTTTGCACTTTCAACGAGTGAGGAAGTGATCCGTGAGAGCTCCGCACCCCCACCGGGCCCTGCGTACGACCGCCGTGGGCGCCGTCTCCGCGACCCTCGTCGCGGGCACCGCCCTCGGTCTCGCCCCGACGGCGCAGGCGGCCCCGGCCGCCGCGCCCCGGGCGGCGAGCGCCGCCGACGTACGCTTCGTCGACATCCCCGGCGACGGCGGCACCATCCTCAAGGCCAATGTCTTCACCCCGAAGGACGCGAAGGCCGGGGCCCGCTACCCCTCGATCGTGCTGCCCACCAGCTGGGCCATGCCCCAGATCGAGTACGTCGCGCAGGCCCAGAAGCTCGCCGACTCCGGCTATGTGGTGGTCAGTTACAACTCGCGCGGCTTCTGGCAGTCCGGCGGCGAGATAGAGACCGCGGGGCCCAAGGACATCGCCGACGCCTCCAAGGTCATCGACTGGACGCTGGCGAACACCCCGGCCGACCCGTCGAAGGTCGGCATGGCGGGCGTCTCGTACGGCGCGGGCATCAGCCTGCTCGCCGCCGGGCACGACAAGCGGATCAAGGCGGTCGCCGCGCTGAGCGGCTGGGCCGACCTGATCGACTCGATCTACAGCGGGCGCACCCAGCACGTGCAGGCCGCCGCCCTGCTCGGCGGCGCGGGCGCGCTCACGGGCCGCCCCGGCCCCGAACTCCAGCAGACGCTCAAGGACTTCCTCGGGTCCAACCTGGACAAGGAGGCCGAGATGATCGCGTGGGGCGCCAAGCGCTCCCCCGTGACCCACCTCGACCAGATCAACGACAACGGCGCGGCCATCATGCTCGGCAACGCCTGGGGCGACACCCTCTTCCCGCCCAACCAGTACGCGGAGTTCTACGAGCGGCTGACCGGCCCCAAGCGCCTGGAGTTCCGCCCCGGCGACCACGCGACGGCAGAGGCCACCGGCCTGCTCGGGCTGCCGAACGACACCTGGACCTCGACCCGGCGCTGGTTCGACCGCTACCTCAAGGGCGAGGACAACGGCATCGACAAGGAGCAGCCGGTCCAGCTCAAGTCCCGCTCCACGGGCGGCTACGAGGGCTACCCGGACTGGAAGTCGGTCGGCCCGACGCGCAAGAAGATCGCGATGGCGGGGACCACCACGATCCGTACGAACGTCGACTCGGGCGCCAACGGCGGCATCGCCATCCTCTCCAACGCCCTCGACCAGTTCCTGAAGATCCCGCCGACGGCGTCGGTGCCGCTGCTCCCGCGCCGCTACACGGGCGTATGGCAGTCGGAGAAGTACGAGACGCCCCAGCGGGTGCGCGGCACCACGAAGCTGCACACCACGCTCACCAGCACCAAGGAGAGCGGCACCCTCGTCGCGTACCTCTACGACGTGGGCCCGCTCGGCCTCGGCAAGCTGGTCAGCAATGCGCCGTACACCTTCCACGGCAAGACGCCCGGCAAGCCCTTCGGCGTGGACCTGGAGCTGTTCTCCACGGCCTACGACGTACCGGCAGGACACAAGCTCGCCCTGGTCGTCGACACGGTCGACCCGCTCTACATCGAGCACAACCCGTCCGGCGCGCAGCTGACCTTCTCCTCACCGGAGGCGGACCCGTCGTACGTGTCCGTTCCCCTGCGCGAGCAGTGATCTCCGGCTGCTGCCGGGGCGGGCATGGCCCTACGAGCTACTGCACACCCGGCAGCAGCGTCCCTGGTTCGGCCGGCGCGACTTCCGCGGCCTCCGTCTTGGGATTGCGCCGCTGACGCTTGGACACCCACTGGGCGAACCACGACAGCAACATGCACATCCCGATGTAGATCGGTGAGATCACCATGACCACGGGGATGAACGGCAAATCGTAGTCGAGATTCGACGCGATCAGCTTCCCGGCGTGGAGGAACTCCTCGTAGGTGATCAGAAAACCCAGCGAGGTGTCCTTGAGGGCCACCACCAACTGGCTGATGATGGCGGGCAGCATGGCGCGCAGGGCCTGGGGCACGAGGACGTAGCTCATGACCTGGGTCTTGCGCATGCCGAGCGCGTAGGCGGCCTCCTTCTGGCCGCGTTCCATGGAGTTGACGCCGGAGCGGAAGACCTCGGCGAGCACCGAGCCGTTGTAGAGCGTGAGTCCGGTGACCAGCGCGGGCAGCGGCTGCACCTTCAGCGCCACGAAGACGAAGAAGATCATCACCAGGACGGGCATCGCGCGGAAGAACTCCACGAGGAGCGTGGCCACCCAGCGCACCGGCCGGTGGTCCGAGAGCCGCCCCATGGCGAGCAGCCCGCCGAGCGCGAGTGCGAGGACAGCGGAGATCGCGAAGGCCTTGAGGGTGTTGCCGAGGCCCCGCAGGAGCAGTTCCTGGATGCCCTTGTACTCGAAGGGCGACCACTTGGTGGCGGTGAACTGGTCGGTGTCGAAGAGCAGGTACAGGATCCAGCCGAGCAGGGCGAGCACGACCAGGGTGGAGAGCACCCCGTAGAGCTTGTGCCGCCGGACGGTTCTGGGCCCCGGGATGTCGTAGAGGGCGGTGGAATCGTGGGAGAGGGCTTTCATCGGGCGACTCCCCAGCGCTTTTCGAGGATGTTGAAGACCGCGCTGATGGCGAGGGTGATGATGAGGTAGCCGAGGGCGATCCAGACGAAGGTCCAGATGATGTTGTAGCCCAGCTCGTTGAGCGTCTTGTACGTGCCGAGCAGCTCGGTGACGCTGAAGGCTCCGGCGATCGCGGAGTTCTTGGCGAGCGCGATGAGGTTGGAGCCGACCGGGGCGATGACGGACCGGAAGGCCTGGGGCAGGACCACCATCGACAGGGTCTGCCCGAAGGTCATGCCGAGGCTTCTGGCCGCCTCGCCCTGTCCCTTGGGCACGGTGTTGATGCCCGACCTGAGCGCCTCGCAGATGAAGGCGGAGGTGTAGCAGCCGAGCGCGAGGACCGCGAACACCTTGAAGGGCAGGACGAGTCCGAAGCGCGGCAGGCCGAGCAGGACGGCGAAGAAGAGCAGCGTGAGCGGGGTGTTGCGCAGGACCGCCACCCACACCGCGCCGAAGGCCCGGAAGGAGCCGACGGGCGCGACGCGGAAGGAGGCCATGAGGAAGCCGAGCACGAGCGCGAGGAGCGAGGCGTAGACGGTGAGTTCGACGGTGCCGAGGAAGCCGTCGCCGAACGTGGAGAAGTTGTCTGTCAGTACGTTCATGACGCCTCCTCAGTTCGCCGGGTAGCGGTCGATGGCGGGTGGCTTGGGCGCCGGCACGCCGGAGAGCCCGAGGGTGGCGTCGTAGGCCTTCTTCCAGTCGCCGTTCTTCTCTCCGGCGGCGAGGGCGTCGTCGATGGCGAGGCGCAGCGCGTTGTCGCGCCGGGGGACCCCGATGCCGTACGGCTCCTCGGAGAACGGCTTGCCGACCACCTTGAGTTCGTCGGGCACCTTGGCCGCGTAGCCGATCAGGATCGCGTCGTCGGTGGTGACGGCGTCGACCTGGTAGGTGAGGAGGTTGTCGACGCAGACGGAGTAGGTGTCGTAGGCGACGAGGGTGGCCTTGGGGTAATCCTGCTGGATGCGCTGGTAGGGGGTGGATCCCGCCGCCGAGCAGACGCGCTTGCCGGCCAGGTCGCCGGGGCCCTTGATGTCGTCCTCGTCGTGGCGTACGAGCAGGCCCTGGCCCGCCAGGTAGTACGGGCCGCCGAAGCCGACGAGCTTCTTGCGGTTGTCGTTGATGGTGTAGGTGCCGACGTAGTAGTCGATCTGCCCGTTCTGCAGGGCGGTTTCGCGGTTGGCCGACGCGATGGTCTTGAACTCGGTCTTCTTGGGGTCGAGACCGAGCGAGGCCGAGATCATCTTGGCGATCTCGATGTCGAAGCCGGAGTAGGTGCCCGTCGCGGGGTCCTTCTCGCCGAGGTAGGGCTGGTCCTCCTTGGCGCCGACGATGAAGCGGCCGCGCTTCTTGGCCTTCCGCCAGGTCGCCGACTGGGGCAGCTGGAAGCCGGCGGCTACCCGGTACTCGGGAAGCTTCTCGGCCGCGGGGCCCTTCGTCGGCGGGCTGCCCTCCTTGCCGCAGGCGGTGGAGACGAGCGCGGACAGGGCGAGCGCCGCCACGAGCCGGGTCGTACGCATGGTGTGTCTCTTCACGAGCGCGTCGCCCCCGTCAGTGCTTGAGGATCTTGGAGAGGAAGTCCCTGGCGCGCTCGCTCTCCGGGTGGGTGAAGAAGTCCTCCGGGGTGCGGTCCTCCACGATGCGGCCGTCGGACATGAAGACGACACGGTTGGCGGCGGAGCGGGCGAAGCCCATCTCGTGGGTGACGACGACCATCGTCATGCCGTCGCGGGCGAGCTGCTGCATGACCTCAAGGACCTCGTTGATCATCTCGGGGTCGAGGGCGGAGGTCGGCTCGTCGAACAGCAGTGCCTTGGGGTCCATCGCAAGCGCGCGGGCGATGGCCACGCGCTGCTGCTGGCCTCCGGAGAGCTGCGCCGGATACTTCTCGGCCTGCGTGGAGAGCCCTACGCGCTCCAGAAGCTCCCGGGAGCGCTGGTCCGCCTCGTCCTTCTTGCGGCCACGGACCTTGGTCTGCGCGAGCGAGACGTTCTGGAGAACGGTCTTGTGCGCGAAGAGGTTGAAGGACTGGAAGACCATGCCGACTTCGGCGCGGAGCCTGGCGAGGGCCTTCCCCTCGTCGGGCAGGGGCTGCCCGTCGAGCCTGATCTCCCCGGACTGGATGGTCTCGAGCCGGTTGATCGTCCGGCAGAGCGTTGACTTGCCCGACCCCGAAGGGCCGATGACCACGACCACCTCCCCCTTGCCGACGGTGAGGTTGATGTCCTGGAGGACATGCAGCTCTCCGTAGTACTTGTTCACATCACGCAGCTCGATCAACGGATCGACGGCCATGGCAAGACCTGCCCACTCTCAGCTGTGTACGTCCGCGCAAACTATCCACGTGGAAACAGGACTTAACGGACGACACGCAAGCGCGGGTATTAACCGTATTTGCGGCAATTCCGGCTATGTCTCGGAGGCCTCGGCGTAGATCTGCGACAGCTCGGGCGCCCCTTGCACCGCCCAGTCGAGCCCCGCCTCGACGACCGGGATGTCCCGTCCGGACTTCAGCCGTACGACGGGACCGCCGCCGGGGTACACGTGCCAGGCGGCGCCCGGCACGGTCCGCACCACGACCGAGCCCAGGTAGAGCCCCGCGTCGTTGCCGAGCCACGGCAGCAGCTCCGGGTCGTCGCGCCAGCGCGGCAGCAGCTGGTCGAGGGCGGTCAAGGACGCCGGGGAGTCGTCCAGTTCGAGCCCGGCGGCGGCCGCCTGGGAGCGCAGCAGCTCGCACTCGGACAGCAGTTCGGCGACGCCGTCCGGGTCCTCCGCGAAGGCGGCCGCGAGACCACGGGCCGGGTCCGTCACGGAGTGCCGCTTGCGCCACTTGTCGAGGAACGGGATGTTCATGATCGGCCTCTCCGTCGCGTGGCGCCGCCGGATGCGCGGCCGGGCGCTGATTCCGTAGTGTCAAAATGTATCTTGCATCAGTTGATCACGGAATCGGCCGAATCACCCCTTCGGACCCCTCTCCCGGCCGGACCCCGCGTGAGTTCGCGCCGTGTTCACGCGAGACTCATTGACGGGCCTCTGACGCCTCCTTAGCTTCATGGCGCATCTGTCTTCACGCGGGAGGGGTCTGTCGTGCGCCGACGTATCCGGGGGGCGGCCGTCGCGCTCGCCCTCTCGACGGGCCTCGTCCCCGTGGCCGCCGCCGAGGTCGCGCCCGCGGCGGCCCCCTACAGAGACCGGCCGCTTCCGCTGGAGCGGCTCTTCGACAACAGGGCGATCAGCGACGACGCCCGCCCCGGCGCCGCGGACTTCGACGGGCAGGGCGGCTCGCTCTCGGCGCGGGATCTGGCGGCCGCGGGCTGGACCCCGGGGCGGTCCCTCGGCGTTGACGGGGCCCGGCTGACCTGGCCGCGCACAGCGCCGGGCGAGCGGGACAACGTACGGGCGAACGGCCAGCCGGTGCGGGTGCGCGGCCGCGGGGACGCCCTCGCGTTCCTGGTCGCGGGGACGGGCGGCGAGGCGAGCGGCACGGGGACGGTGCGCTACCGGGACGGCTCACGTGGCGGCTACCGGCTCACCGCCCCGGACTGGCGTTCGGGCCCGCTCGCCACGAAGGCCGTCGCCCTGCCGCACATCAACACGCCCGGCGGCCAACGCGCCGAGAAGGCACGGCTATACGTGGTGACCGTGCCGCTCGCCCGGGGGCGCGAGGTGGCCTCGGTGGAGCTGCCGCGGGATCCGGGCGCCCCGGACCTGCATGTCTTCGCCCTGTCGGTGCGGGCCCCGGCCAAGGGATGGACGGGCAGTTGGTCGGCGTCGACGGCCGGGTACACGGCGGTCGGACCCTGGAGCGACCGGACCGTGCGACTCGTCGTGCACACCAGCGCGGGCGGGCCCCGGGTGCGCGTCCGGCTCGACAACACCTTCGCGGCGGGCCCGGTGCGGATCGGGGGCGCGAGCGTGGCGGTGCAGGAGGCCGGGGC